>JBCECD010000209.1:288-3817 GCA_039206745.1 Bdellovibrio sp.
ATCTTAACGAGATCCTGACTTAAGCATGGGACAATTTGCGCCAAAAGGTCCAGATATCCACCATTTATGTGGCTATTCCACAGAGTTATCCACATTGTTGCGTAAAAAATAGGGCAAAAATGACACTAAAATTTAAGATTCTTAAATTTACCCGAAAGGCTGTCATGTTTTTTAACAGCCTTTTTATTGGGCATTTTTAGCGAAAAAGATCCGCAGCGGAGGCTGCTGTTGCTGCCAAAGAGCTGACATTAGAACGCGAATTGGACGCCGGGGCCGAACCCTCGGCTGCTGGAGGAGCCGGTGGTACTTCCGCCGCCACAACTGCGGGAGTCTCCACAAGAACTTCCGGAATGGACGCTTCTATCAAAGGTGCCGACTCAATCAATTCAGGGGAAGGGTTCACATCCAAAGCCGTCTTGAGGAGCGGCTCAACGATCAAATCATTCCCTTGAGTCGCAACCGCATTGGTGACAGGGAACAGCTGGATATTCAGCTGATACACTCTCTCTCCTTTGCCTTTCATGCGTGCAATGGAGTTGTCTTTATGCAAAGATTTACGCATTTGGCGCAGCTTGAATTTGATCTCTTCGAACTCAGTCTTGGTCAACGACAACGTCAAAGTGCCAAACTCTCGCTCTGTCGGTTGATCTTGATAAAGAGACTCCAAACCCAGATACATCAATTGCGATTGCAGTTTGCGCACTAAAGCAACCGGCACATCCTCAGGAGACTCAATCAGAGTTCTGTTCTTCTTGATCTCGCCAGTATTTTCATCACGGCGAAGCTCCCCAGAACTGATCAAGGTGTTCAAGGCATTTTCAATCTCTTCTTCGGAAGCTTTACCGCGGAAGAGACTTTTAAGAGTGGCTGTATCAAATGTCACGCCTTCTTGATCGACCATGGCGTAGACCATCCAGGTCACCCAATTAGGAACCTTCTCCCAGGTTTTGCGATCAATCTCGCCCGAACGAAGCTTGCTGCTCACACGGTGCTCGCTCAACTTCTTCAGATACATGTTACGCTCGGCGGGGTCTGTCGCTTGGGTAAAATGAACTAATAAGCGGAGTTCTTCCACTTGCTCTTTCATAAAACCCAAAGCCTTACCGAACTTTCCAATCATATCGTCAGAAAGATTGCGTTTTCCTTCGATAATCATTTTTAAATAATTAGGGGATTTGATATTCGCAGCTGCGGAGAAGACAGCATAGTTATAAGCACGCAAAGAACCTTTGGAAGACTTTCTTTTAAATTTATAAAAGTCAGACAGGAACTGGCGATAATCCATGTAATCAGAAAGAATCGGCGCCGCTACAGAACCCATTGAAATTTCTTTGCCTTTGCTGAACTCTTGATGATGGTTTTGCATAGAAATCAGATCTCCTCTGTCTCTATAGTTCACCTGATTTAAACCATCAAAACAAGCGGATTCCGCCGCACCGACTTTATAATTTATTGCGAGGCGTAAGAAGGGGCAAGAAGCCCCTTTGCTTTAGATCAGCGAACAAGTTTCAAAGTCACTTTTCTCAGATTCAAATCACCGCGAGTGGAGAGAACAATATTATCGGCTCCTCTTCCCAACTCCAAGTTTTGCACACGCACGGTGTGAACTCGGTTGACAGTATCAAGCTGAATCGTAGAGCCCTGATTAAAGCTGTTAATCTGAATATCAATCAAAGCCACCTTATAAGCTGCAGCCGCTTCCACCTCAATGGCCGCAAGCTTGTAACCACGGTAACGATTCATATCGATATAGGGAGTGATATCCAACCGACTATTTCCAGATAAACGACGCGATATAGAAAGAGGAACATCGAGAGTGCGCCCTGGAGTTCCACCTCTGTTATTGACTAAATTGATGGTGATAGAACGAATATTAATAGCACTGCGGACTTCCAAACCCAGGTTGCGAATGTCCTCACCGATAACAGCGCGATAGCGCGGCAAAAGTCGAATCACTCCTTGAGGAGCATAGACACTGTCTTCAAGTCGGCCATCGCCCAACAGGGACAACTCTGCACGGCGATCGCTACTGCGAACATCCACATCCACCGAGGTCACTTCGTAGCCATTGTATTCAGAGCCCATGCGAGCCAGCTGGAGCAGAGATAAGGTTTCGTTGGAGACGCGTCTATTCAGATTGATAACTTTACGCTCTTCGCGATTGGATGCCGGAGGACGTTGCGGTGGAGCTCCCGGAACAATATAAGCCTCGGCCGCTGCCATCATGCAAGTTGTTGCCATCATCGCCATCATTAAGCTTTTTTTCAGAGTCATTTGTCCCCCAAGTTAAGTGGTTACCCGTTCCACAGTCTATCCACAAGCAACACCTGTACCAACGAAATTCAAGACACTATGACACCGGTCAAAAAAAGGACCGTGGCTTGGAGGTCCACGGTCCCGAGGGGAAATCCTCTAAAGTTTTAAAACTACTTTAGATTCTCATCAGTCAATTCTACTAACGGCTTTATCTTTCTCATGAAAGTGACCGCAAAACGATCTTGCGCATAAGTACCGCGTTTGCGCATTTTCAGAGAGATACGAACTTGACCTAAGCCGTTGTTAGCGATCATTCGCGCATCGCCGATCCAGTTAGCATAGTTCAATTTAGTATTACCCAAAGAAACCAAATCCAAACCTTCCACTTCATCCTGAGCCAAGCGAGCCAAAGGCAGGTTCACGCCTGTTCCACCTTCCGGAGCCAAAAGAGCTCCTGAGAAAGCCAGCAATTCATTATTGCCGCCCTTCAAAGACAGAGTCACACCAGAACGACCATTGACCACTTCCCATGAGCCCATGCGCACGGATTGAACTTTTTCAGAAGTGTTTTTTCTTAAGATTGTATTGTGAATATACTCACGCAGCATGAGATATTCCGCATTGTCTGAATACTCACCCGGCAATTGGAAATACAAATCCGCAGAAGAATTTCTAAATACAACATTAATAATGGCACTGGACCCTGTCGTACCCATTTTCAAGCGCACGAACGTTGTTTCACAGCCGCCATCCAAATCCACACATTTCAAAGTGCCTGACAAAGCCCGAGAGCCCGTCGTGCGCTCACCATTTCCGTTACGAACAGAGTAAAGAGTGCTTGCCGCACCGTCTTCATTTTTAGAGCCGGCAACGTTATACACATTCACGTCACGACCTTCTTGGATCTTCAAAGTCACAACAACATCATTCGTAAAGTTGTCGACGATCATTTTCGCAGAGACAACAGAAGCCGCTGCATCCAAATTGATACGTCGAGTGTTGGCATCAACTCTTTCGTTGCGAGCACGCAGATAACTCAAAAGATCATCTGTCGAAGTGGAAGTATAAACCATTCCATCTGAAGTTGCACCACCCGTTAATCGCTTCGTCAAACCATCACGAGTCACATTATTAACGTCATCAGAGCGGTAATCAGACGGCAAAGAAGTAATACCATCTTTTACAATGCGTGAAGAGTCCACATGAGGCGCTTGCCCCGGAACCAATTTTTTTGCAGCCTCGTTTTTCGCAGTCTCAGATTTAGCTGTTTCAG
>JBCECD010000210.1:0-3813 GCA_039206745.1 Bdellovibrio sp.
TCTTCGCGATGTGAACTGGGGTGAGTTGGATTATCTTGTCGTGGATTTGCCTCCTGGCACAGGAGACATTCAATTAACCTTGGCACAAAAAGTTCCTGTTTCAGGAGCCGTGATGGTGTCCACTCCGCAAAATGTCGCTCTGGTCGATGTGAAAAAGGCCGTGGATATGTTCGAGCGAGTGCAAGTTCCCTTGTTAGGCGTGATCGAGAATATGTCTTACATGCTCAATCCGGCAAATGGTGAGAAAATCCAGCTCTTCCCCAAGGGAGAAATTGATTCTTACACTCGCGCCAAAGGAATGCACAAGCTCGGCGAAGTGCCTTTCAATCCTTCAGTGGGGCTTGCCAGCGAAGCGGGCATTCCTGTTGTCGAGGCTCACAGCCAGGGTGCGGAAGCACAGGAGTTTTTCAGAATTGCGGATCGCATTCGCGAGGTCCTTCCCTGACCGCTTCACCCGTAACTCCTCTCCATCACATCGCCATCAATTGAAACGCCATTTTTTCCCATTTTAATCCTTTACCAGAGGAGTTTTCGCACAGAGAACTCCTCTTTTTGTTTCAGACTCAGACACCTTCTGACGTATTTTGAGAATCTTTTTTGCCTGCATTGAAAATCACACTTTAGTCGGGCTATCCTGAATCTGTTGAAACCACAAAGGCTCGTAAGACTTGCTTTGAGCAGGTGAACGCTAGAGGGCCAGCGCAAAGGAGGACACAGATGAAAAATCGTATACACGATCATCATGATGAACCACCAAAGTGAAGTGCGAGTCACCAGGATTATTACCTAGAGGTTGATGGTTCAGGCCTCTCGAAAAAAAGATGAACTGGTTGGATCTGATGATTATTAACTCAAAGGAGGTTCCTAGGGTTATACTCGTTAGGATTTAGATCCTTCCTTTGCCTCAAGGCAAACCGTCGGAAACGCCGGGACGCAAAGCTAAAGGGGTGTCGATGCAAATCACGCCAGCCAGCTGCCAAAGGTGAGTCACCTAAGGGAATCAGAGGTGTGCATATGGAAGGAACAATTACATACAAGGATTGGTTTCATTCCCCTTAGCTTGCGAGTTATCATTGACGATTTCTCGCAGGCACTTTTTTTCTAGACCTTACGTCTGAACTTCTCTCCCGCTTCATTTCTCTTATTTTTTATATTTATAATGACGACTCTTGGCGATCTTAATTTCACTCTTACTTTATTCTTTATTCTAATCTGATAACGATATTTTTATTTAGAATCCCACACTCTTTCGTTGCTATTCTTAATTCTTAAGATTTTCCCTAACAAAAAACCTCTTCGAGCTCCGAGCGACGACTGCGCCTCCTTAAGGACGTCCTCATCGCGCCCCCGCATAGAGAACCTCCCGCAACGAGCTCTAGGACTGTGCTCTCGAAGACATCGACTTGTTTAATAAGCTCTGTCTCATTTTGTTCCAATAGTTTCACCAATTTGTTAGGTTTACTCAAAAACAGGTCCTTCTCTTATTTATTACTTTATAAACCTCAATCCATTTTCAATCTTTTCTCATCTTGTTAAGATTTCTTGGTAAAGATTATATCTCTGCAAGGTCTCTCTTTAGCCATTTATTAACAGGACCTTCGCTCCGACAAGTATCCTCGAAGGTAGCTTAAACAGTCTTTTACAAAGAGGATGGGTACGTTATGAAAGAAGAAAAAAATAATGGTAGTTGGTTCAAAGGGATCAAAGGAAAATTACTCTTCACGGCCTTTTTACCTGTGGTCGCTTTCGCGATCACCTTTGGTATCTCTCGGTCTGGCATGCAGACTCTGAATACGATCATCGTGAAAACAAATAGTGATACGATACCAAATATTCAGTCCCTATCGCATGTGCGACGGGCCTCAATTAAATACAACCTGCAGCTGATCAGCTCCTTGACTGCAAATAGTAGTGAGAAGAAAGAAAAGTTCGGAGAAATGGCTCTCGCCACCGTCACTGAAATAGGCGAAGCCTTGGATAACTATGAAAAAGCTCCGTCGACTCCAGAAATGGATAAACTGTACGAACCCCTTAAAGCCATTAAATCAGAATACTTCAATCTCCTTAAGCAGTGCGCGGAGTTAGCTAAGTCGGATAAACCAGAGAGCGCATCAGAAGCACAAAAGCTGCTCGATGGCCGCTTGAGTGAAATCAATGCCACTGTCGAAAAGTTCACACTGGCCTCCATAAAATACTATGATGATATGGCTAAGTCAGAGTCGGCAGCTGCCGCAGAAGCGCAAAAATCCGTGGACCTGCAGATGACTGTTGTCACTTTATTGGCTGGCATCAGTATCTTCGCCGTTCTCCTGTGGATCGCTTCGAGCATCACTCGCTCCGTGGGTGCCGTGGCTTCCAGCCTCACTTCCGCCAGTGATCAAGTCTCTTCAGCAGAAGGGCAACTCACTGAAGCGGGAAATAGCCTGTCTCAATCAGCCACCGAGTCCGCCGCTTCTCTCGAAGAAACTGTGGCCGCTCTCGAAGAGTTGACTTCAATGGTGCAAATGAACTCAGACAACGCCAAGCAGGCGGCAGCTCTGTCAACTTCATCTCGGGATGCAGCGGAAAGCGGTGAAAGAGAAATTCAATCTCTGATTCACTCGATGACAGAAATATCAAAATCTTCCAAGAAAATCGAAGAGATCATCTCGGTGATCGACGATATCGCCTTCCAAACAAACCTCTTGGCTCTGAATGCCGCAGTGGAAGCCGCTCGTGCCGGTGAACAAGGAAAAGGATTTGCTGTGGTCGCCGAAGCCGTGCGCGCCTTGGCACAAAGAAGTTCTGCTGCTGCAAAAGACATCACAACCCTGATCAAAGACTCCGTGGCACAAATTGATCAAGGAAGTCAGGTCGCTGATAAGAGTGGAACTGTTCTCAGCAACATCGTGAACTCTGTTAAAAAAGTTTCTGACCTCAACAACGAGATCTCTGCGGCAAGCTCTGAGCAAGCGACAGGAATTCAGCAGATCGGTAAAGCCATGAACCAGTTGGATCAATCTTCACAAGCCAATGCGGCTTCTGCGGAAGAAATCGCAGCGACCAGTGGTGAGATCAACAATCTGGCTGTCACCACTCACTCTCTGACTGTCGAACTCAATCAGGTCATCCTCGGAGCTTCCGAAGACTCTGCCAAATCTTCTTCAGCCCATGCTGAAGGAGGTGCTTCCGCCGCAACATCGTCAGCCCCTAAAGCTCCTGCCGCGAAAAAGAGCTCCACAAATATTTTGCCTTTCCGTAAAAAAGAAAAGCCCGCCATGAAAGCGAGCTCAACAAATACAGCTCAAGATGTAATCCCCTTTGACGACGACAATAGGGCCAAGGTCGGAACCACGGATGGTTTCTAAGTGACCTTTCCAGGCTCGGCGCTACTGCCGGGCCTCAGCGGGTGGGATCAGAATGCGAGCGCCCACCACCAAAGAAGACGGATTGCGAATCTTGTTTTTTTCCGTCAGATCCGTCATCGATACATTGTATTTAGCAGCAATACGGGAGAGATTCTCTCCCCTTTTCACAACATGAACTTTGATACGAGCCACTTCCCGGGCCGAAGAACTGTTCGGGTTGGGAACTTTTAATTTCATTCCCACTTTCAAAACACGTCCTCTTTTCATTTTATTCAAACGCTGAAGCTCCGCCACACTGGTCGAATACTTCTGCGCAATTGTATAGAGAGAGTCGCCAGACTGAACGATATAATAACGTCCCTCTCCATCCATACCGAGGTCTTTAGGGGCGCTTCTGGCAGCAACCTGGTTGCTTTTACTTTTAGCTGCGGAGGCAACCACCGTTTTATTAGATCCACGTTCACGC
>JBCECD010000211.1:0-3789 GCA_039206745.1 Bdellovibrio sp.
ATTACGTATCTCGGGAAAAATTGGCTGCACAGGCTCAGGAAAAAGATGACAGCAAGAAAGAGTTCATCAATTACTATGACTTTGCTTTATTAAAGCTGAATCAAGAAGCCCCTGCCAAGGCTGAGGTGGCGGAGATACTCGAAGATGTGTCGGCGCTAGCTAGGGGTGCGACGGTGACGGCGGCTGGATATGGATTGGTGAAAGATTTGCCGCAGGAAGAAAGCACTGTTTTACAAAAAACTCAGTTGAAAATCATAGACAGTGTTGGTTCCGAAGTTGCTGTTGATCAAAGTCAAGGATCAGGAATTTGTAGCG
Organism: Bdellovibrio sp.; assembly: GCA_039206745.1. Taxonomy (GTDB): domain Bacteria; phylum Bdellovibrionota; class Bdellovibrionia; order Bdellovibrionales; family Bdellovibrionaceae; genus Bdellovibrio. The sequence goes on from JBCECD010000211.1 coordinate 316, forward strand.
GTGATTCCGGTGGACCGGCTTTTATTGAAGTGAACGGAAAACAATATGTATGGGGTGTTGCGAGCCGTGTTGGTAATTACCAAGAACCAGATAAGTATTGCTCTGGAGTTGGTGTTCACGGCAATGTCACAGCGGTAAAGGGCTACGTTGACTTGATATTGAATCGCTGGGGTATCCAGTAATAATCACAGACACTTATTCGGAAGTGTCTGCCAGCTCTAAAAAAACAGTCTGCAAATAATCTGCAAGAACTTCGCGTAAATCGTCCAGACAAAGAGTCTCGGGCGATTTGCCATTTTGATTTAATAAATTCAAAAGCTCTCGTTCGAGAGATTCGGACGGCAGGCCCGTCGCGGTGACCACTGTTTGAATTAAGTTATTCTCTCCCATGATCCGCCTCCGTGCATTCCAAGGGTTCTTAACTTCAAGACAGAACCAGTCCATCAAGAGGTTAAAGAGAACTCAATTCCATAAAGGCAATCCAGTCCTTGGTCGAGTCAGCGCCGACGGTGGGAGTGCTCCTTTGACCAATTACGTGCATTGGGCAAACACCAATATAGAAATGGCAAGAGAACTCGTCGGGGGAGCAGGCGACGGATGTAGTAAAAGACCGTGGCATCCAAAGTGGCCGGAAGCCACAGCGGAGGATCTTCTGACTTGATCACTTTTACAATTTGTTTTGCAACCTTTTCAGGAGTGGTGAGGGACAGGCTCATCATCTTTTCCACGAAAGGAGTCATGTTCTGATAGAAATCGCAGTAAGGCCCTGACCAGTTGCGGGTCGGATCGGAGAGATCGGTGTGGTAGACATTGCGAAAGGAATTGCTGTGAATAAAGCCAGGCTGCACCAGGGTGATCTTTATACCAAAGGGCCGCGTTTCATACCAGAGAGCTTCGCTAGCCCCCTCTAAAGCGAATTTCGAGGCAGAATAAGAGGCCATGGTCGGCATCGCGAGCATTCCACTGACTGAAGAGACATTGATGATCTTTCCCCGCCCGGTTTCGCGCATATGGGGAAGACATAAACGAATCAACCCCATCGGTCCGAAGTAGTTGGTTGCCATCTGTAATTCCTCGTCCTTATCAGTCATGTGTTCGATCACTGAACGATAAGAAATACCGGCATTGTTGATAAGAATGTCCACGCCTCCCCAAACATGAGAGATCTCTCGAATAAGGCGCTCGCGGTCGGTGTCGCTGACAACGTCTAAAGAGCGAATTAAGAACCGCTCGTCTTCGCGAAAATTCTCGCGAATTTTGTTCAAACTTTTTTCCCGTGCCGTGACGACAACACGATATTCAGTGTGAGAATATAAAAGTTTTGCAACAGCTTGCCCGATTCCTGTGGAGCAACCTGTGACTAAAACCACAGGTTTATAGTGCTGTGGTTTTTTTCTCTTGAAGGGATAAAATAAGGACCTCATAGAGATCCAGTATCTTAAACAGAAGCTCCCGGTGCAAAGTTTTTAGGTCTGCCGCCAGGCATCGGCGGGGGCGCCTGCGGCGGAGGAAGTGGACTCACGCTCTCTGAGTTCTCAGCATCGCGGAATCGATTGTATTTGGCATCGAAGCGCAGTTTGACTGTGCCTGTGGCACCATTTCTTTGCTTACCTACGATGACTTCGGCGTGTCCTTGTTTATCAGGATCTTCCTTGTCGTAATAGTCATCACGGTAAAGCATCATGATCACGTCGGCATCTTGTTCGATAGAACCGGACTCACGCAGATCGGATAACATAGGTCTGCGATCTGAACGACCCTCCACGCCCCGATTCAACTGTGCCAGGGCGATAATAGGAATTTGTAATTCTTTGGCAATGGCCTTCAAAGATTTAGAAATCTCTGCGACCTCTTGTTCACGGGAGTTGTAACGCTGTTTCATGCTCATCAACTGCAAGTAGTCGATCATGATACAATCCAACCCATGCTCCGCTTTCAAACGGCGAGCCCGCGAACGGATTTCAAACGGTGACATCCCCGGAGTGTCATCAATAAAAATCGAAGCTTCACTCAAGGCGCTGGCTGCATTGATCAGCTTGGGCCACGCAGAGTCTTGAATGCGACCATTCCTGATCTCGCCCATGGCGACTTTGGATTCCGCAGACAACATACGCATCATCATGGACTCTTTTCCCATCTCCAACGAGAAGTAGGCGATGGTTTTTTTCAAGCGCAAAGCAATGTGCTGAGCGATATTCAACGAGAAGGCTGTCTTACCCATAGAAGGACGAGCCGCGATGATGGTCATCTCCCCCGGATGCAGTCCAGAGGTCATTTTATCTAAATCAGTGAAGCCCGTTCCCAAGCCTGTCACTTCGGCTTTTCGCTTGTAGAGCTCTTCAATTTTCTGAATGGAAGCCTTGACGATTTCCATGGAGCCAACCAGACCGCTTTGAGTTTTGTTCTCACCGATCTTAAAGATTTCGCTTTCTGCTTGATCGACAAAAGACTCCACGTCGACGAAATCCTGATTGTAGGCTTTTTCTATCAATTGACTGTTGGTGTGAATCAGGCGGCGCAGAGTCGCCTTGTCTTTCACGATTTTGGCATGTGAAGTGATATTGGCAGAAGAGATTGTTTTGTCTAAAAGACCGATCAAATACTCCGGTCCCCCCGCCATTTCCATGTGGCCTTGGGCCTGAAGGCTGTTGGTCACAGTGATGATATCAATAGGCTGATTTTTTCCGTGCAGATCTTTGATGGCTTCAAAAATCTTTTGATGAGAAGGCTTATAGAAGTCCTCCGCCAGGAGCATGTCACCGACTTGGTCCAAGGCCTCGCGATCTAACATCAGACCACCGAGAATAGATTGTTCAGCCTCCAGATTTTGAGGCGGGATTCGCGTACTCATAAACCCCTCGAGTATCGAAATTTAACAAATGAAATTGTGGGCCCTATGCTGGATGGTGGTTCAAGGGCGGCCCACTGCTGCAAGACGTTTATGTAACTTCTTTACAACTAATTCAATTTCTTTACGCGAATCTTGTAGTTGTCAATTTTCTTCTTAAGAGTGTTGCGATTGATGCCAAGCATTTGCGCAGTTTTAACTTGATTGCCATTGTAGGCGCGCAAAGCCAGTTCCAAGAGAGGTTTTTCAACCTGTTCGATTACAACATTATAGAGGCCGTTTAATTCAACTTGTGCTTCTTTTTGCTGAGCAAACAAAACTTCGAGTTTGCTCTTCACCAGTTTTTCCAAGCTCACGGATTGAAGATTGGCGACAAAAAGATTATCAGAACTGTTCAGGTTCGGCGTCATGGAACTCCCACATTTGTCTGCTTAGTTTTGGAGACTATACTCCGCGTGTTTCGGAAGACCAAATATACTTATGCAGCTGCAATTGCAACCTTGCAGATGAATTTTTTTGCAAAATTTTTTCTGCCAACCAGCGTTCAGACACTTGGCCGTATGATGGGCTGTATAAAACCACAAATTTTTCAAATAAATTATGTTGACGGCAGAATTCCTCAGACC
>JBCECD010000212.1:0-3749 GCA_039206745.1 Bdellovibrio sp.
GTATAGCGAAATCCGTACAGCAACCGAGTCAGAACATCACGTCCACTCTCATCAGTCCCCACCCAGTTTTGCTTGGTGGGGGGAGAGGGATAAGTTTCAACCTCTTTGTTGCTTTCATAGGGATTCCACTGAATCAAAGGCCATACGGCCCAGTCAGATTCTGTCATCTCGAGAGTGCGGTAATCCATGACAAAGATATCATCTCTACCAAACGCCGTAGGATGGTAATCTACAAATAATGGGAAGTAGAGTTTGCCATGATAGCTCACAACATGCGGGCGATTATTAGCCCACAACTCAGCTGTAAAGCTGACAAAGAACATCGCCATCAAAACCCAAACGGAAATGACAGCCAAACGATCTTTTTTAAAGCGTTTGTAACGTTTTAAAGTCAACTCATTGCGAATAAGATATTTCTGAATGGGGTCGATCATTTGAAGTCAATCCTTGGATCAATAAGAACGTAAATAACATCACTGAGAATACGCCCCGTCATCAGCAACATAGAGGAGATGAACGTCAAACCCATGATCACATTATAGTCGCGGGACAATACCGACTGATATCCCAACAGACCAATACCGTCGAGATTAAACATCTGCTCAATCAAAAGTGATCCGGCCAAAAAGGCCCCCAAGAAGCCTCCTAAACCTGTAGCAATTGGAATCAGAGCATTTCGCAAAGCATGTTTAAAAATAACGACATTTTCAGCCAGCCCCTTCGCGCGAGCAGTTCGCACATAGTCCGACTTTACAACATCCAACATGGAATTTCTCATTAAGATAGAGAGCTCTGTAAAACCGCCGATCATGTAACAAATCAAAGGCAAAACAAAGTGATGAACCCGATCGACAATTTTTCCCCAGCTGCTAAAAGACTCGTAGTCATCCGACTGAATTCCCCCCAGAGGGAACATATTCAGTTTACCAGCAAATACAACAATCAAAAAGATCCCCAACACAAGGGGCGGAATGGCGTAGGTTAAATTCAAAATCACTGTGCTGACACGATCAAAAGTGGCCCCGGCCTTAATGGCCTTTCGAACACCGAGCGGGATACAAACCAGATAAGTCATGATCAGAGAGGCAATTCCAAACTGCATGGATACAGGGAATTTACTTTTGATCACATCCAAAACCGGCTCTTGATAGGTGAAGCTTTCACCAAAATCCAAACGAACAAGATTTTTCAACCAGATAAAATAACGAACATGAACCGGCTTATCAAAACCGTATTGTTTTTTGAGGGCTTCGATCACTTCTTCATTCACGGAGGTGTCGCCTCGGCTGTTAATCCCCCCACTGCTGCTAGCGCCTCCACCAGCAGATCCAAAACGAATGGCCTGCAACTTTTGCTCAATCGGACTTCCTGGAGCCAAATTGATAAGTATAAAGGTCACAACGGTGATCCCAAAAAAAGTCGGAATCATCAACAGCAATCGACGAATCAGGTAAATGATCAAAGCACTACTCCCATACCGTAAATCAAAGCCTTATAATGCAGAAGCCTCTATTGAGGCTTCATCCACCAGTAGTCTCGACCAATTTCAAATTTGAATGTCTCTGCAGGCTTGCCCATACGAGATGAATTTGCATAGAACGCATATTTATCGTTGAAAAGGAATGCGTAAGGCGCATCTTCTGCAATCTTAGCATAAACTTTTTTCAACATCGCTACACGTTTTGCTTTATTCGGCTCTACGCGGGCATCATCAATCAACTTATCTACTTCAGCACTTTTATAGGCAATGAAGTTAGATCCACCGACAACGGCGCTGGCAGAGTGCCAAATTTGCTTAGGGTCAGGATCAACGGAACCACCACCCCAAGCCATCGTTACAGCATCGAAATTTCCCTCATCAACCAATTTCAAGAATGAATTCCACTCGAGGTATTTCAATTCCATGTCGATACCACCTTTTCTCAGGTCTTCACGATACATGGTATAGTATTTCTCTGTATCTTTAGAGGGATAGATCAGAGTGAACTTAAGCTCCTGTTTCTTTCCATTGATAACTTTATCTAAAATTCCGTTTTTATCAGAATCTGTCCATCCTGCTTTTGCCAACAACTCTTGAGCTTTCTTAGGGCTGAATTCAAGGGCCTTATTTCCAGGATTGTATTCACTACGCAAATAGATTGCGCCGTTTGCCAAATCAGACATTCCATAACGGAATTTCTTGTTCATCTCTTCACGATTCAAAAGATGCGCTAACGCCAAACGTACATTTTTATCTTGAAAAAGTTCTTTTCTGAAGTTCCATCCAATAAATCCATAAGACTTCGGCGCGCTGTTTTCGACTTTATTTTTCAGAATAGTTTTACCCCAAGGGGCACCCTCTGTCTTTTTCATGAAAGCTTCAACTCGCAAATCTAGGTAATCCAACTCACCTTTTTTTGCTCTTTCCAGCTCAACGTTTTCATCTTTGTAAAAACGCATTGTGATAGTGTCAAAGTTGAACATGCCTTTGAAGGCAGGATCATTATTACCATACCATTTGTCGAATTTCTTCAAAGTGATCAATTGACCGCGATCAAATTTAGAAACCACATAAGGTCCGGCGCACACAAGTTGTCGATTCATCTTTTTAGATTTTTCAACATCGCTGTAGACAGATTTAGGAATGACATTCAAAGTCGCTGCAGATTCGAAGTTATTGAAGTAAAGATCTCTAGCTGTGAAACGAACAGTGTGAGGATCTAATACCTCCACTTTCGTCAACCCCTCATAGTAAGGACGCAAGTGAGCTGCTTCGTACTTTGGTTCAAAGATCGCATCAAATGAAAACTTCACATCCTCAGCCGTTACAGGTTCACCATTATGGAAATAAGCGTTTTTTCTCAAGTGAAAGGTAAAGACTTTGTTGTCCTTAGAGATCTCCCATTTTTCAGCAAGACGAGATTTCCACTCATAGGTTTCAGAATCGCGATATGCTAACCCTTCGCATACAGAATCCCAAACTCGTCGAGAATAAGCATCTGTCGCTGTGATCGGATGGATTGTTGGAGGCTCCGCTCCAAGATTAAACACGAAATTTCCGCCCTTCGGAGCGTCCGTATTCGGTTTCGCTGCAAATGCCGGAGCTGATAAAGTGGAGCTCAAAATAAGAGCTAGGAGTCCCTTCATATTCATTGTCTTTCCTCCAAAGAATTTCGCTGGGAATTTACATAGTTCCCAAATTTTGGTTAAAATCGGTTATGCGCCAAAAATAATCAAGTTAATGCTCGATTGACGCCACGCTTAAATGTTATACACGAAAGAAGTTCCAAGGAGAAAAAAATGGCAGACAAAAGGACACCTTTTGATCCCACTACAACCATCTCATCCGAATTCGGAATCTTCGGCATCCCATTGAGCGAAGAAGAGTCGAAAGTCGTCCTCGTTCCCGTCCCCTGGGAGGTCACCACTTCCTATGGCGAAGGCGCCTCCAAAGGTCCGAAGATCATTCGTCAAGCTAGTGAACAGATTGATCTTTTCGACATTGAAGTTGGTAAATCATATGAAGTTGGATATTTCATGCGCGAGTTCCCCGAAGACCTCTGTCGCATGAACGACAAATTCAAAGCCGTCGCTCAAGAGCTGATCGAAATGCGAACAAATCTCAGCGGCGACGAACCCAAAATGGCATCACTTGCCTCACAAGTGAACGAGGCCTGCGAAGAAATGAGCCAATGGGTTTACGATCAGTGCTCTGATGTTTTGAAAAAAGGAAAATTGTTGGGGTTGGTCGGCGGTGACCACTCCACTCC
>JBCECD010000213.1:0-2707 GCA_039206745.1 Bdellovibrio sp.
ATTCGCGCCAATGTCTATGACGTTTACGAGTCTATTATCTTCGGGGTTCTTTTGACGGTCTTTGTGGTTTACTTCTTCTTGGGAAGTATGAAGTCCACCTTGATTACGGGTTTTGCTCTGCCGAACTCTCTGCTCGGGGCCTGCATCGTCATGGGTATTTTTGGCTTTTCCATCAATATCATGAGTTTGCTGGCAATGAGTCTGGTGGTCGGGCTGCTTGTCGACGACGCCATTGTGGTGCGGGAGAACATCTTCCGCAAACTGGAAGAGGGACTCTCTCCGAAAAAAGCCGCTATCCTTGGAACCAACGAAGTGACCATGGCCGTTATTGCAACGACCTTGGCCATTCTTGCGGTGTTTGGCCCTATTGGAAATTTGCAGGGGATCGTCGGTCAGTTTTTCAAACAGTTCGGCTTGACCATCTGCTTTGCCATGATTGTGAGTTTGTTCGACGGGCTCTTTGTGGCACCCGCACTGTCGGCCTACGTCGCCGGCGAGCACTCACACAAACCACCGACCTCACGTTGGGGACGCTGGAATCAGGCTGCTTTACAAAAATTCGATCGCTTCCAGACATGGATGGAAAAAATCTATGTGGCGACTTTGAAATGGTCTTTAGCTCATCCGATCAAAACAATCCTCGGAGCCATCGCCGCCTTCTTCTTTTCTCTGGTCTTGGCGACAAAAGTTCCCTTTACGTTCTTGCCTCCACAGGACAATGGTGAATTTTTCGTTCAATTTGAACTGCCTCCCGGCGCCAGCTTGGATGGAACAGACAAAGTCACCCAAGAGCTGGAAAAGCGCGCCCGCAATCTCAAAGAGATTGAAGACATCTTGGCGATCATCGGCTCCGCCAATTCTGAAAGTCACAAGGGCACTTTGTATATTCGTCTGGTTCCTTCACGAGATCGCAAGCTGAACACCACCCAGGTGAAAGATTCTTTGCGCGAAGCTTTCCACGACCTGCAACAGTACAACATCATTGTGACCGACAATCCAGGCCAGCAGAACAGCCGGGCCTTCAACTTGAATATCGTCGGTCAGAATATGGATGAGTTGATAGCTTACTCTGAAAAAGTCTTAGCCAAACTCAAAGCCAACCCGAGTTTACAACAAGCCGACACCAGCTATCGCAAGGGAAAACCGGAGTTCCAGGTTCAACTTCGCGGTGACAACGCCAAAGCTTCTGGCGTGACGGTGATGGGCATGGGGGCGGAACTGCGCACTCTGATTGAAGGTCAGACACCGGCGATTTATCGCGAGAACGGCATCAACTATGATGTGCGGGTGCGCTTGCAACCGGATGAACGCGATTTGCGCGCTCAGTTCAACAGCCTCAAAGTTCCCAACCTCACTCAGCGCCTGGTGCCTTTGGCCAACGTCGCTCATCTCAAAGAGGCTCAGGGACCTTCTGTGATTTTACGTGAAAACCGCAATCGTTATATTCAGATTTCAGCAGACCTCACTCCGGGCGGAAAAGGTCTGGGAGGCGTGATGTCTGAGTTGAAGCAACTCTCAGAGGGAGAGTTGAAACCGCCAGCGGGAGTCAGCTTCAGCTTTGTCGGAGAAGCGGAGCGCTTTGCTGAACTGCTCACCAACATCATGGTGTCGATGGGCCTGGGTGTGATGTTTATCTTTTTAGTGTTGGCAAGTTTGTATGGGTCCTTTATCACGCCGTTCACCATTATGGCGGTGATTCCTTTGGCGGCCTGTGGTGCTTTTATTTCCCTCTTTATCACCCGTTCCAGTTTCGACCTCTTCTCGATGATTGGGTGCGTGATGTTGATGGGACTCGCGACCAAAAACTCGATCCTGCTGATCGACTCCACATTAGAGAGACAAAAAGAAGGGATGGATCGCAAAAACGCTCTTCTCAAAGCCGGCGAGACCCGCCTGCGCCCGATCATCATGACCAGCTTGGCTTTGATTGCGGGAATGGTCCCCGTTGCTATTGGTCTGAATGAGGCTTCAAAATCTCGCACCAGCTTGGGTATCGTCGTGATCGGTGGAACCATCAGTTCGACTCTGTTAACACTTTATGTAATCCCCGCCGTGCATATTTATGTAGATCGCTTTCAGATCTGGTTCATGGCGAAGTATCACAAAATCTTCGGGCATGATGAAACTGTGGTGTAAAGTCGCACTTCAAGTGGTGCATTTGGGCACTGTAGGCTGACAGTTTCAGTCGCCAGTGTCTGAAGCCTGGTCTCAAAAAAACTCTGCTGATAATTTCATATTCATACACTATGGAAAGAGTATGAAAAATGATGTCAGCAGAAGTGCTTGCTCTTTCATAAATTTATCCACTTAGTTAAAAAAATTCCGTTTTCCTATGAACTGTGGAAAAAGCAAATAGCATTTTCCACAGTTGCATCGCGGTGTTTGCAGCGTTGACTCCCCTATGATCTCTTGGTCTTCTTCTTGCATCAGTCCCTTTTGTGATCTTTCGAAAGTGTTTCGCTTTGAATCACCCCAGCTCAAATCCTCTATGAAAGCTCCAGAAAGTTGATGAGCGCCGTTTGAACATCCATTTGTTTTTTGGGGTCCAGAAAACCCATTCGTTTATAAAAATAGTCCGTTGGAAAAGTGTAAATCTCATTGCAAATAATTTTACACGGCTTCGAGGTCACTTGTCCTCGATAGTTTTGCGGTAACTCCACTTCAGTGATTCCTACGGCGCTGCCAAGATCTTGAAGCGGACAACAGG
>JBCECD010000213.1:2717-3698 GCA_039206745.1 Bdellovibrio sp.
CTCCCCAGGGGATCGGCAATGACTAAATACATTCTGTCTTTCGGTGAGGGATCACCGGGCTGATGGTAGGGTGAGGTCGCAGCTCGGGCTAAAGCCTGATCAACCCACCAAATTTCCCATCTTTTTGGCGGTGCTATTTTCTGATGCATTTTCAATTCCTTCTAGTTGCATATCATAAGTTGATTGACCAGAGAGAGATTCCTGATTTTGTCTCTCAGAGTCTGTTTGTCGTTGCTCTCGCACCAGAGCTTTTAAAGCAGCGCTCACCACTTCATTTTGATTTTTAAAAAGCCCTCTTTCAATGAAGGCTTGAATGATTCTCTCATCCATACCTGCTACTCGTGGTCTCATAGACACCTCTATATTTATTTTTACCACAATTGGACCTAAAATTGCCATATTTTTGGTCCAAATTTAGGTCCAATTTTAATTTTTTCATAAAAGAAAATAATATTATGTACTTACGAATATAAAATTTTTTGAAGCTGCCGACCCCGTCCAGCAAAATCTCATAATAGAACAATAGATGACCTATTTATAACAATCAGAACACTTTCTTGTACGCGGCTCCTTGATGAAGAACGACCTCGCCAGAAAACCTTCCCGGTAAAGAGTGAGCTTCTAAAATTTTTTCTGATGGCGCAGATTTTATTTACCCGAAGAGATTTGCAGTAAATCTCCAGGATTATCCAAGACCATGTAAGCAGATTTTTTATAGAACACAACCTCTCCCGAGAAGCGTCCGCTCAAAGGGTGCGATTCTAAAATACGACCATCTCGAGCTGAGACCACACAGAGAGAAGTCGGATGGCATTCTAACCACAAAGCCCACTCCTGCCGTCCTTGAATCCGAACCAACGAGGATACGGGAGACATGCGATAGCGCCACTTGCCTCTTTGTACCTTCCACTGCACCTCTCCAGTCTGCATATTCAAAGCCAATAAAGCACCATTCATCGTCACCGAGTAAACGCGCTCGAG
>JBCECD010000214.1:0-3679 GCA_039206745.1 Bdellovibrio sp.
CTCTTATCCGCTCAGATGACCTTGTGGAGAGCCGCCTGGATGTGCGAGAGGGCGAGAAAACCGATGCCCATGTTGGCCATGCCCAGGACACAGCGCATACTCACGCCCGACCAGAGCTTCGTGAAGCCACTCTCTCTCGTGATCTCGCCCATCAGCTGGAACATGCCCTTGCGCCCAAGTTGCGAAATTAAAAGCAAAGTTAAAAAAAGAAAGAAGGATGAAAAATAAAAGTGGCTTTATCATGCTCCGATCTTAATGGATGATCTTCCCAGCGGAAACCTCTTTTTACATAAGCTTCACGCAACGACTCATGAGTATTTATTCCATTCCCTCCCGAGATGTCCTGAAAACGACCACTGCTTGAATTATTTATCTGGTCCCAACGGCAGAAAGCCCTCGAGCTCCTTTTTAGAGAGCTTTCAGGTTCGGCGTGGTTTTTGGATAGAATTCCCATGAAGACCAGAAAAGGGGCCAAAGATGTACAAACTCTATACACACAAACTTGCCACAATTTTAACGGCTATAACTTGCCTGACCGGTTTTGCCACCTCAGCCTATGCAGATAGCGATCTCTACAGCTCTCAATCCGAGCTCGAAAGCGCTGAAGCAAATTTAGATGATGCTCAAGGTGGATTGTCGTTGAGCACTGAAGACCTGCAAACAGCTCGCAGCCATAACGCCGCTCTGACTCGCAAAAATTTAGAAACGGCAGCCCGCACCCGCAAAGAGATTCAACGCCTGCAAAAGCAACAGGAAACGCAAGCGCGCGAAACCTCTCGCCTGTCTTTGAATATTGATAAGCTGGAAAAAGAAATCCGCAAAAATGAAGCCGCTGAAGCAAAAGAAAGATCCAAAGCAGATGTGGTTTCCAGCAAACTGAACAAAGTCCGTGACGAGCATGCCATGAAAACTTCTCGCCACGAAAAAAACCGCGAAGCTTTAAAAAACACTCAAAACGAATTGCGCCAAACGCAACAAGATCTCAAGACAGCTCAAAAAAATCTTGTGCAAGCACATCAAAAAGAAGCTGCCAGCCGCAAATCCGCGCAAACTGCTGATGCTGAATTTAAAAAGTACAAAGCTCATGCAACCAAAGAGGGGCAACGCATTGAAAAACAGATCCGCTCCCTCTTAGCTTCAGCTGAACAGAATGAGCAAAAAGCTCAGCGCCTGCAAGAGCAGAAACGACAACAAGAAGAAAATTTGAAACAAAAAAGACAACGTTTAAGCGAGGCCAAAGATAAGCAAAAAAAATCTTTGGGTCGTCTTAGCGCTAAAAATCCCTAGTTTATCACTTCATAATTTTTAAATCGCAACAGAGGCCTCATCTCAGTGAGGCCTCTGATTCTAAAACCATCGTCTCGATCTAAAACAGCAATAAATTTTCTTTACAACCCCTCTGCGTCTCAGAGTGAGTGCTTTTCTCGAGCTTATCGTCGCATTCCCTTAAAAAAAACCTCTCTCTCTTTAGAATTTGTAACTTTCTTACGAAGAGTCCTTCAATGTTTTTTTAACAGTCAACATCCCGTCAAAAAAATGGGTTTAGGCTGTAAAGAAAGGATCTAAAATGAACGTTTCGGTTTGGCTCAAAGGTATTCGTGCGAAGTTGCTCATGTCCGCTATTCTGCCTATCCTGGCAGTCGGCTTCATGACTTATATTTCTTTTTCTATCAGCCATAATTTAGGAGATCGTCTGGATTTCGCCTATCAGACCACCATTCCTAATTTAGATGCCTTTGGTGGCAAGATGGAAAGCCGTATGACGATGGGCTATCGTATATGGGCTGTTCTCGGCAGTCGAGAAGATCAAGAATATCGAGTCGCCACTCTTAAAGGACTGGACAACGCTTTTGAGGAATTTCAAAAAGAAATGGTCAAATACGAGGCCACCCCCTCTCTTCCTGAAGAGACCGAGTTCTATAAGCCTTTTAAAGAGGTCTCCCGTGACTATATCGCCCTCAATGCTAAAATCATCGAAGAACTCAAAAAAAACACACCTGAAGCTGATGCTCGAGTGGTTCTTTGGACACGTGGAGGCATCTGGCAACAGCAAGGCTCTATCGCTCGAACGGCTTTCGGGAAAATCACTGATTTTTATGCAGAAAGAAGTATTCAATTGAATGCCGAGCAAAAGGCACAACGAGCTCAAGCAGAACTCTGGAGTGGCGTCATTGGCGGCGGAGCCTGTGTGCTTTTGATGGTGGTCCTCTTGAGCATTGCTCACCGCCTTGCTAAATCCGTCGGAAACATCTCTGAAAAAATCAATGAGGCCGGATCTCAAGTCACGGCAGCCATCGAACAGCTTTCAGCAGCGGGGCAATCCCTCTCTCACTCTTCAACTCAAGCTGCCGCCAGCCTCGAAGAGACCGTCGCCAGCTTGGAAGAGATGACCTCCATGGTCAGTTTAAACTCTGACAATGCGAAGCAGGCCTCCTCACTTTCCGTCGCTTCTCGCGAATCTGCAGAGCGCGGTCAGAACGAGATTCAATCTTTGGTGTCTTCAATGAATGACATCTCTCAATCTTCCAGAAAAATTGAAGAGATTATTAATGTCATCGATGATATCGCCTTCCAAACCAATCTTCTCGCTTTGAATGCAGCAGTTGAAGCCGCACGCGCTGGCGAGCAAGGAAAAGGCTTTGCCGTGGTGGCCGATGCCGTTCGGGCTTTAGCTCAACGTTCAGCCGAAGCGGCAAAGGACATCACTCAGCTTATCAAAGACTCTGTGGATAAAATCGATCGGGGCACACACATCGCAGATAAGTCCGGAACTGTGATGTCAGAGATCGTGAATTCTGTTAAAAAAGTTTCCGACCTGGCTGAAGAAATTGCGACCAGCTCCAACGAGCAAAAAACAGGTATTCAACAGATTTCAAAAGCCATGAATGACCTGGATGCCAGCTCACAAAGCAACGCGGCCTCTTCAGAGGAAATTGCCTCCACAGCTGAGGAGATCTCTTCTCAATCCATGCAAATGCAAAAGATGATGGAAGATCTCACTATTGTCGTCAATGGTGCGAACAATGCCCCTCCGGCCTTGAAACCAGAGAAGAAGAAAGCCCCTCCCACCGCCCTGAAAGCTGCTGCACCGGCGACCAAAGAACGTCGTCCTGCTGCCGCGACAGAGGCTAAAGTGAAATCAGCCGACCTTCTTCCTTTGGATGATATCGAAGAAAGTGGACGTGGCACCATTGGGAAAATCAGTGGCTTTTAGCTTCTGACAAAGACAAGCTTTACAAAAAATTAGCTTTTAGCATATTACAACCAGGGCTTCCATTTAACAGAAGCCCTTTTTTATTATTACAGCAGATAAAATTAACAGCTAAAATTTAATACCTGAAATCGCAGTAGCTCTTTAATAAAAACGCTCGAGAGTTGAACTCTGAGCGCTTCTCGATAACAGAAATAGATCTGATAAGGACCGTTCTGATCTCCTAGTAGGACTTCGCGAATAAAACCCACTTTGTCGCGGGCTGACCTGAAAAGATGCAAGTCCCTTGAACAGGCTGCTGCTCCAAAGGAATACACCGAGGTGTCACTTTCAACTTCGCCAGCAAATCATGCCCGATTCCCGCTTCACACCATGGAACCATGGCAAAACCGGGAGCTGAAGCCTCGTCTCCGCTGAAGTATTTTTCAAAATCCTGGTAAAAGACCCATGCCAGGTAAGAGATGCCAT
>JBCECD010000215.1:0-3661 GCA_039206745.1 Bdellovibrio sp.
TCTTGGAACTACTACAAGCTGGGCAAATGGGCTGAGGCAAAAAACAGTTTTGAACAAATGCGTGATTCCGTGAAAGAGCCTTCTGACAAAGCCCGTGCTCGCTTCTGGTTGGCGCGATCCTTGGAGAAAATTGATGACACCGCAGGAGCTCAAGCGGAACGTCAGGCTCTGCTGGTCGAAGATCCCTTAGGCTATTATGGTGTTCTGGCAACTCGCGAGCTCAAGAGGGATTTCCCGCCTTTAAGATCTGAAAGCGATGAGCTGCAAAGCTTGAGTTTATTAAGCTTAGGCGAGCTCCCCCCTTCCCTGCGATTGACCACAGAATGGTTGATTGCCGTCGATGAAAAGGCCTTTGCCGAAAAAGCCTTGAATCATGCCGTCGATGATTTGAAAAAGAAAAATGTCACCTCTGAAGAAGTGTGGCTGACGATCTCTTCGGGCTATGCCCGTACGGGTTTGTATCTGCCTTTGTTTGCTGCAATCGGCTCACTCCAACCGGAAGTGAAAGACCGGCTTCTCCGAGATCATCCTGACTTGCTATTTCCTCAGCCCTACTCTGAAATCATTGCGGAAGCCGCCAGCAAAAGTGACATCCCTCAGGAGTTTATCTATTCCATCATTCGCCAGGAATCCGCATTCAACCCCGAGGCTCGGAGCCCTGCTGATGCTTTCGGCTTGATGCAGCTCTTACCTAGCATTGCTAAGAGTCTGGCAAAACAAAACTCTTTGGCTTATGAAGATGCGCTCGATCTCTTTAAACCTGAAATCAATGTTCCACTGGGCGCCTTTGAACTGAAGTCCTTGATGAAACGTTATAGAAATCAATTCATTTTGGCCGTCTCCGGCTACAATGCCAATGCGGGAGCGATCCGAGGCTGGCTCAACACTCGCCATCGCCCTGACAGCGTTGAGTTTATTGAAGAGATTCCCTATGAGGAAACTCGTTCCTACGTGAAATTGGTGATGCGCAATTATGTCTTCTATCAGCGCCTGCTCAACCCCCAAACCCCCACTCCATTTCCTGAAGCACTGCTCGCTCTTTCCAAGGACTTTTAATTAAGATCCTTAAGTAAGAGCGAGTAGAAAATATTGCAGCCGTCCGAGCAACAGGAAAGAGTTCGGTCATTTGGCTACACTCCTAAAAGCTTTCAGCACAAACCTCCCGTCTTGAAATGAGACAGGACTCGACCTTTTCCCATATTACGAATTCCCGCTTATGAGGACCCTTTAAAAAACCGATAGGAGACGGTGAGGAAAGGGGATCACTCATGATGTCTGGAAAGTGGTGGATTGCAGGAGGCTGTGTCGGACTTGTTTTTTTTGGCGGTCTAGGCCTATACCTCTACACCAGCGACAATCACTCCCCTTCTCGCCAAAGCTCCGGCCATTCGGATGGCGGTCGTGTTCTCGAAAAATCCGTCATCACTTCACAAACTAAAAAAGTGGAGAACGAGCCCAGCGCCTTATTCAATGATCCCGCTATTTCGCAGGCGTGGGGTTTAAAAAAGTCGGATGCGGCCCGCGCCTGGTCCGTCAGTAAAGGCAGCCGCAATATCGTGGTGGCCATCATCGACACCGGTATCGACGTCAATCATGAAGACATCAAAGCCAATCTGTGGGTCAATCCCGGAGAGTCTGGTAAAGACGAAAAAGGCCGCGATAAAGCGACAAACAAAATTGATGACGATGGCAATGGGTTCGTCGACGATGTGCATGGATGGAATTTCGTATCCAACAATGATAAGCTCGACGACAATCACGGACATGGCTCCCATATCGCCTGCATCGTCGGAGCTGAAGCCGGTAACAGCAAAGGCATTATCGGGATCGCTCCCGAAGTCAGTCTGATGATTCTGAAGTATTACGATCCCAAAGTGCCCAACACCGACAACTTAAAAAACACCATCGCAGCGATTCGCTATGCGATCGCCAAAGGCGCTCACATCATCAACTATTCCGGTGGCGGAACTGAGTACTCAAAAGAAGAGTACGAAGCCGTTGCCGAAGCACAGAAAAAGGGCATTCTCTTTGTCGCCGCTGCTGGCAATGAACGCTCCAATTCAGATCAACATCACTACTACCCTGCGGATTACAAGCTGAGCAATATCATTTCAGTGACAGCGATTGATCCGACTACACAGGTTCTAGCCTCCTCCAATTACGGAGTCGAGACTGTGGATATCGCAGCTCCCGGGCAAAATATCCTTTCCTGCCTCCCTGGGAACTCCTACGGTTATATGACTGGAACTTCGCAAGCCACAGCCTTTGTCACAGGTGCCGGTGTTCTAATCATGGCCAACAAAGAGTCCTACAAAGCTGAAGATGTTAAAAAATATATTCTGGCGACAGGGGATGCGCAAACTCAACTGGCTTCCAAAACCCGCACCTCACGCCAATTGAATTTATATAAAGCCCTGACCATTCTCGATCAGGATGTCTTAGTCTCGGGCGCCGGAGTTCCCGTCAACACAAATGAATCCTTCACTGTAGATCCCAATGAAAAAAGAGGAAAATCGAGTGACATGGGTCTCGACCCCGCAACCAGAGAAATGAGTCAGTTCGGCAAAGCTCTTATTGATGCCGTTGGCCCGGCGAAAAAGCGTCCCACCAAACTGGGAACACAACAAAGCCCCGGCGAAGGTTTCTAATCCAAAAAGTCGGAAAGAGAAATCTTTCCGCGAATCATGATGATCAGTCCCGCTGCCATAAAGGCCAAAGCCACACCCACACCTATAAGATTGCGGTGGCCAAGATTGATCATACCCAACAAAATCATCAAAGCACTCAAACTGAACGGCCCCCAGTAAAAGTACTTACGCCACTTACCAGTTGCTGAAACTTTATTCTTTTCAGCTTCCTGTGCGGAAAGACCGACCATCATCAGACTCTGAATTCTTGCCAACATGGCTTCACAAACAGGATCACCGCCCTGAGCCGCCTTCAGATCTTCATACTTCATGACCGCAAAGCGCAGAGCATCCAGTTGATGGCACGCCTGAATAAACTCATTATGCAAATCCTCATTGGCAAAGTTTTCCAGCAAGTTTTTCCACTTGCGCACCAAGCTCGGCTGAGCTCGCAAACTCGTGTCCTGCGGCAGCCCTTCCAGCTTTTGAAAAATCACATGACAGGAGTAACATTCCTGAGCCCCTCGTCCGTTCAAAGCCCCGCATTTCGGGCAGGATTTCATAGCTTCCGAAACGGCCTCCACCACCACCGGCTCGCTGTGCTGCTTGGCAGCACTTACGGCATAACAGTGAACCTTATTGGGATCTGTTGGAGGGAATTCAAAACCAAAATGAGTCTTGCATTGAAAACACTGAAACACCGGCGTCTCCGACTGGATATCTTCCGTCGCCACCTCGTAGAGCTTGCTACAAGAAGGGCATCTCATTTTCAGTTTAGGTTCTAATTTCACTGTGGACTCACTCACTCTTTGTGTTACTAATACCATGATGAAGATATCTGTTCAATTATTCAAGCATAAAGCCTACGAATTTCGTTGGGCCTTTCTCTCAGGCATTTTAGTTGGAACGAGCTACATTCCCTTCCCGCCTTGGGCTTTGCTCTTCTGCTACACACCGGTGTGGCTGTATGCTGTCTCTGACAAGCGTTCCATACGATCTATTTTCGGGGCCGGATGGATCACTCAATTCACACT
>JBCECD010000216.1:0-3639 GCA_039206745.1 Bdellovibrio sp.
GCAATATACACATAACCTCGCTCTAGCACCATCGGCATTTGACGATAAAAGAACGTCAGAAGCAAAGTCATGATATGCGATCCATCGACATCCGCATCGGTCATGATGATGATTTTGTGATAACGAATTTTATCAACGTTGACATTGTCTTTACCGATGCCCGTACCCAAAGCGGAGATGATCACTTTGATCTCTTCGCTGGAGATAATTTTATCAAAGCGGGCTTTTTCCACATTCAGGATTTTACCTTTCAAAGGCAAAATCGCCTGTGTGCGACGATCGCGACCTTGTTTCGCAGAACCACCGGCAGAATCTCCCTCGACCAGATAAAGTTCACACAGAGCCGGATCTCTTTCCTGACAGTCCGCCATTTTTCCTGGCAAAGAACCGCCATCCAAAGCTGTTTTACGACGAGTCAGATCACGGGCTTTACGAGCCGCTTCGCGCGCGCGCGCTGCCTCCACGCATTTCATGATAATATTTTTTGCCACAGAAGGAGTTCGATCCATCCAGTCAGCTAATTTTTCATTCACCAGAGATTCAACGATCCCTTTGACTTCGGTATTTCCCAACTTGGTTTTAGTCTGACCTTCAAACTGAGGTTCACGAACTTTAACAGAAATCACCGCTGCCAAACCTTCGCGGATGTCTTCACCTTCGAGGTTGGTTTTCAAATCCTTCAAAAGATTTTTTTCCGCGGCATAGGTGTTGGTGGTACGAGTGAGCGCCGCACGGAACCCCACTAAGTGAGTTCCGCCTTCGTGCGTGTTGATGTTGTTGCAATAAGTGAAAATGGATTCTGAGTAAGAGTCATTCCACTGCAAGGCAATCTCCACATCGACATTGTCTTTTTCACCTTTGAAGTAAACGACCTCATTGTGCAGAGATTTTTTGGATTGATTCATGTACTGAACAAATTCAGCCACGCCATTTGCGTATTGGAAATCCTGTTTTTTACCGGAGCGCTCATCTTTCAAAGAAATATGCAAACCCGCATTCAAGAATGCCAATTCGCGGAAACGGTTTGCCAAAGTGTTGAAATCGTAAATGATGGTTTCGTCTTTGAAAATCTCACGATCCGGTTTGAAAGTTGTTTTCGTTCCGGTTTTATTGGAAGGTTCACCCTTTTCAACAGGAGCCATGATACGACCGCGCTCGTAGTTCTGTCTCCAGACAAAACCCTCACGATGAACCTCCACCGAGCAGCGTATAGAAAGAGCATTCACAACAGAAGCTCCCACGCCATGCAAACCACCGGAAACTTTATAACCACCACCATCGAATTTTCCACCGGCATGCAAAACTGTCATGACGATTTCGAGAGCTGATTTTCCATTTTTATGAGCGCCGACAGGAATACCACGGCCATCATCTTCAACAGTGATGGATTCGTCAGCGTTGATCGTGACGTAGATATGTTTGCAATATCCAGCCAAAGACTCGTCTACCGAGTTATCCACAACTTCATACACAAGATGATGGTAACCACGAAATCCGGTATCACCGATATACATTCCTGGACGTTTGCGAACCGCTTCCAAACCTTCAAGTACTTGAATGGAATCCGCGGAATAAGACTTTTGTTCTTCGATCGACACTAGGTAGCCCCTTATCTAAATTTCTCTGATGGAACTATTCAGAAATGATTCCATCTTTGATGCGCACCACGGAAAGCTGATCCAGGCTGAAAGATTCCGGCAATGTCAGATCCGTCGTTGTCACAAAAATCTGCGTATTGATCTCGTGTAAGAACGTAATCAAGGCATCTCTTTTGGCTTTATCGAGCTCTGATAAAACATCATCTAACATCAACACAGGATAGGTTCCGTGAGCCCTCCTATGATACACAATTTGGGCCATTTTGAAAGACAATATGATGGCTCTTTGCTGCCCTTGGCTACAATAAAATCTTGAGTCTTTTTGATCATATAGGAACAAAATATCGTGCTTATGAGGACCGACCAAACTGCTCCCACTAGAAAGCTCGGCGTCGTGCAATTCATACAGACGCTTTTGTAAGCTCGAAAGCACCTCTTCATGGGAAAAATTCAGGGCATTTTGCTGAGAAATGACGTATTCCACGGAAATATCCACAGAAGTACTCCGAGAAATGTATTGCATGGCATTATTAAATTCTTTGGAAAGGCCCTTCAATGCCGAGATGCGGGCATAGGATAAATCTGCTCCTAAACGCAGGAAAGCCGGGTTAATGGCTTCCAAAAGCTGATCCGTGGTCGTTTTATCATTAAGACCCTCGAGATGGTTTTTAAGGATTTTATTCCTTGTTTTTAATGCTTTGCGATAATCAGCAATCAAATCGGCATTGTGCCGGGCAAAAGTAATAAGCAGATCATCCACCAACTCCCGGCGATGATCAGCTCCTTCTTTGATTGAAGCTAAACTCTCCGGACTGAACACCACACTGGCAAAAACTTTACGAACATCCGCGGACGTCACACGCTTGTCGTTCAAAGTCAGAACCTTGCGACTTTTTGAAAGCCCTAATTTTAATTTGTAGTGAAGCTCTTTTTGTTGAATGAGAGCTTGAATCAAACTCTCTTGATTGTGGTAGTTGATCAAAGCGGCATTATCACCGTACCGAAAACTATCTCCTTGTGACACTAGATACAGGGCTTCGAGAAGATTTGTTTTTCCCTGACCATTATCGCCGACAAAAACATTCACACGAGGAGAAAAAGACAAGGCCACGTCCCGATAATTACGAAAATTAACCAGACGTAGCTTTTCAAAAATCATCAGATTCTCATCGGCATGATCACACAGGTGTATGAAGAGTCATTATGAGGTCTCATCAAACCCGGCGACAAATGATCATTCAGTTCAAAATCAATTTTATCCTGGTTCATACTGGTCAGAATATCCGTGATGTACTTGGCATTGAAACCAATCTTCACTTCATGACCACTGTAATCCACTTCGATCTCTTCTTTAGCATCACCCAGCTCGGGGTTGTTAGAAGAAATCTCCATGCGACCGTTGGAAAGATTGAGCAGCACTGCTTTAGATTTTACATTCGCCAAAAGAGATACACGTTTAAGCGAAGTTAAAAAAGCATCACGGTTGATCAACACTTTTTGTGGCAACTTCTGTGGAATAAACTGTTGATAATTCGGGTACTTTCCCTCAATCAACCGAATCATCAGAATAGTTGAAGAGTGTTTCAGAATGAATTGAGATCCTTCAATTGCAATTTCCACTTTTCCATCAGTGCTCTCGAGAATTTTTTTAATCTCGTGCAGACCTTTGCGCGGAATGATCACTCCTTGAGTGGAACTGACTTTCATTTCCGCAACAGGTTTATTCACTAGACTCATACGGTGACCATCAGTTGCCACCATTTTAAATCCACCTTGAGGACTCAATTCAAAAAAGACACCGTTAAGATGATAGCGCGTTTCATCGTTGGAAACAGAATAGATCGTTTTATCAATCATCTCTTTTAAAACATGAGAGTCGATGTTGATAAAGCCTTGGGAACTGTAAGTTGGAAAAATAGGATATTCTTCAGCCAAAATGCCCACAATTTTTGAAGTGTATTTTCCTTGTTTGATTTCCAACCAGTTGTTTTCTTTTTTGATAAGTGTGATAGGACCTTCTGAAAGTTACTTAGAAATTTCA
>JBCECD010000217.1:0-3592 GCA_039206745.1 Bdellovibrio sp.
AGAATGTTTTTTTTAGCATCCAAAAATACGTCACCATCAAAGGATTCCGTAAAGGCAAAGCTCCTTTGACAACAATCAAAAGTCTTTATGGCGACCGCGTAAAACAAGACGTTGTCCAAGATCTCATTCAAAAACACTACTCTCAGGCTTTGAGCGAACACAAACTTGAGCCTATCAGCTACCCTGAGTTTGAATTTTCAGATCCTTCTGAAAACAAAGACTTCTCGTTCTCAGCAGCTTTTGACATCCGTCCTGACGTGGCCTTGAAAAAATATGAAGGCTTGGAAGTGGAAAAAGAAAAATTCGAATCTGATCCAAAAAAAGTAGACCAAGTTCTCGAGAACATCCGTTCTTCTCGCGCTACTTTCGAAACAGTCACTGAATCTCGCGCCGCAAAAATGGGTGATATCGCTGTCATCAACTTCACAGGCTTCATGGGCGGTGCTCCTCTCGAAAACGGCTCTGGCGAAAATCATCATCTGGAACTCGGTGCTCATCAATTCATCGAAGGTTTCGAAGACGGCATCGTCGGGATGAAAGTCGGCGAATCCAAAACAGTCTCTTTGAAATTCCCTGATCCTTACCACTCTGCTGAGTTGGCCGGAAAACCTGTTGAGTTCAAAGTCACTTTGAATGAAATCAAAGCCAAAGTCCTTCCCGAGTTGACGGAAGAGTTCCTGCAAACTTTGGGCGGCCCTTCTGACTTGGAATCTTTGAAAAAGTCCATCGAAGAGGATTTGCAAAAGACCGAACAAAAACGCATCGACGATGCTTTTAAAAACCGTCTTTTGAAAGTTTTGGTCAAAGAAAACCCGGTTGATGTTCCTCCTTCTTTGTTGAAAGAACAAAAGGCCTCTTTAGTTGAAGACTTCCAAAAACGCATGGGTGAGCAAGGAATGGGTCCTGATGATTTTGCTTCTTATGTTGAAAAATGGGATGGCGATTTTGCTCAAACTGCGGCTGAAATGATTCAATCCTCTTTCTTGGTTGATGCTATTGCTAAAAAACATGACCTTTTCTGCAAAAAAGAAGACCTGGACGCCAAGTTTGTCGAATACACTCAGCAAACAGGCATCGAAGAATCACGCATCCGCGAATTCTACGGACGCTCTGAACAAGCAAGCCGTCTGACTTACATGATCACTGAAGAAAAAGTGATTACTTTCTTGAATAAGTCCGTGAAGATCAAAGAAGTTCCTGCAGGTTCTTTGAAAGAAGAAGCGAACTAATTTAAATTCTGACAGTTATACAAAAAAAGGCTGAGTTGCAAAACTCAGCCTTTTTTATATTAGCTGCTTGTTGAGCCTTGCTGCAAGCCAGCTAGCTCTCGAAAACACTTCACCCTACCGGCAGTTATTGTACTCAGTAAAATATTTTTGGCAGATAGAATACTGCGAGTTGCAGTCGTTACTATCCGTGGAGTTGTATTGAGCCTGTGGACACTGACGAGGAGTACCTCGTTGAACCACTGCTTGGAAACTGCCCTCGGAATGCATCTCAATAAAATTTGTTCCAGAATAGACTCTGTAGCGAATTGTATTCACGCCATTTTCTAAAAGAGGCTTTTGGAACAAAGTGGAAATCCACAGATTGAATGCCTCACGACTTCTTCCCTGAACACCGTCGTAGGCCACCATTTTAGAGCGCGAAGATCCGTCTTCGTGGAAGGCTTCCAATTCTACTTTGTCAGCTTTGGGATTTTTAGGACCTAAAAAATAATCATAGGCTTGAGGATCTAAAACCACCTCACGACAAGTGTAAACAGCTGTCGCTGAACCATTAAAGCCATTGCAGAAGACCTGCACTCGCCCCTGAATGGAGACGGCTTTCATGTCATTACCTTTTGCGAACCCTACAAACTCTGCTCGTGCCTGCGTCGACAACAGCAGAAGGATGATAAAATAAATCGTCCTTGTCATCATGGGAATTAGAGTAGGTTCTCTAATTCCCATAATCAATAACTAGCGCGTCAAAACTTTCAAAGTGTCCCAAGCCTTCAAATAGCTGAAGGCCTGATATGCTTGATAATCAGATTTAAACAATTTTTCGCGAGGTGAAAGTTTCTCTTCTTTTTTAGAGCCCACATCTTTCCACCATGCCAAAGCACCTTCTTCTTCACCCTTTTTGGAGTTCGCTTTTTCTGCTTCCTTTTCGCGATCTCCCTTAAGATGACCGGCGATGTCTCCTTCACGAGTTGCTGCTGATTTCACAACGGCTTTTGCAAAGGCCTCTGTATCCACCTCATCAATTTCAATATCAGGATGAATACCTTCAGCCTGGATGGAAACGCCACTCGGTGTGTAGTAGCGCGCCACAGTGAGCTTCAACCCCGCACCGTCACCCAATTTGATCACTGACTGCACGGAACCTTTACCAAAAGTTCTTTGCCCGACAATCAAAGCACGCTTGTTATCTTGAAGGGCCCCAGAGACAATCTCACTCGCACTGGCTGTGTATTCATTCACTAAGATCACAATGGGGAAATTCGTGTAAGCTCCTTTTTTCGTCGCAACAGCCACTTCTTTTTCGTTTTTATGACGACCGATAGTACTCACAATTGTTCCTTCTTTCAGAAACATATCGCTGACCCGCACAGCTTGATCCAACAAACCTCCAGGATTGCGGCGCAAATCCAAAAGAAGGCCCGCTGTTTTACCTTTATTTTCTTTAATATGCTTCTCGATAGCTTTATTCAGATCTTTCGCAGTATTTTCAATGAAGCTGGTGATCTTAATATAAGCAAACCCATCCCCAAGATCCGTGTATTTGACTGAACGGATTTTCACGCTGCCACGAACCACTGTGATGTCTCGAGGTTTTTCTTCTCCTTCACGCACAACTTTAAGCACCACTTTGCTGCCTTTTTTTCCTCTCATCAATTGAGAGGCTTCGACCAAGCTCATACCCTTGGTGCTATTGCCATCTACAGCAATCACCTTGTCTCCCGGCTTAATGCCAGCTTCCCAGGCCGGCGCATCTTCAATCGGAGAAATGATAGTGAGAATTCCATTCTGCACAGAGATCTCAATCCCCAGACCGCCAAACTCACCGCTGGTTTCAGTTTCAAAATCTTTGAAAATTTCCGGCGGCATAAAGTTGGTGTGAGGGTCCAACTCTCGCAGCATTCCTTTGATTGCTCCGTACACCAGCTTTTTAGTATCCACTTCTTCAACATAGTACTGTTGAATCATGTTCAAAACTTTGCTGAAGTTTTGTAAATTCTCATATCTCTCTTGAGCGAAAGCTCTGACCTGGAAACCGGATTCAGCCATAATAAATAATATCACTAGAAGCGTGAATCCTAGGATATAGGTTTTCCAGTAACGTTTGAGTGATTGCATAGTGTTAGAGTCCTTTCATCCACTGTTGCGGGTCGTATGGTTCGGAAAAATGTCTAATTTCAAAATACAGTCCGGAACTGCCGTCTTGCGGGGCTTCACCCACCTGAGCCAGCACTTGGGATCCGGTGACTTCATCACCGGTGTTCACCTTCACTTCTTGTGCATGGGAATAGACGCTGTAGTAGTGATCTCCGTGATCCACAATCAGAGTTGTTCCAAAGCCCGGAAGCGTTCCGACATAGGAAACCTTT
>JBCECD010000218.1:0-3555 GCA_039206745.1 Bdellovibrio sp.
GTCCAGCTCCGATCTGCACCACCAAATCAATGTCATTGGTAAATCGCGGACGTCCGTAATACATCGACGCCAAAGAGCCAACCAAAAAATAATTAATTTGAAGCGAATCCAGCTTTCCAACGACTTCTTTTAAAACTTCAATAGGACCTAACATCACTGCTCCTTAAGCTGAGCAAAATATTCAGAAGTCTTTTTATCTAATTCAGCAGATGAAAGATGCGGAAATTTCTTTTGAAAAAAAGTACGTTTAACCAACCAAGCATCTTTATACATCTGATTGGCAATTTCGAGGCTTGTATATTTAGGTTTACGCAGGCTCAATCGAATACCCCACAAGGATCGAGTATAAGAAATGGTGCCCCTTGCTTGACGATTATCGAACCGCCATCTTGGAGCTTTGTGTGTAAGCTATTGTTTTTACTGAAGAGAGTCAAACAAAAGCACTGGTGCTTAAAAAAAGTGGGTGCTCTCAAAGATCCTGGGAAAAAGCTCTTGTTTTTCAAACTAGCTTATCCTACCTTGGGGTCGCTAAGCCAAACTTTTCTCCTCGACAAACCAGCCAGCTTTGATTTTAAGAGGGTGTTTTGCCACTAATCGAAATTGAAACTCATGTCAATTGATCAGCCAAGATATCAAATAAAAACCTCTCAAGCCGATATCAGATCTCGATCCGCTCCCTCATCACCCCCGGGCGGTAGCTTTCTGCGAGGTGCCTCTCGTTCACCAGATCTATTTTGTAAGGAAAATTGGACTCTTCAAAAAATTCTTTGATTGCGCCAATCTTTGAGCTGCTTTCGGCGCTGATCTCACCTTCGATTAAAATATCCACATCTGAAAAGGGATGGTTTTTTCCAGTCGCCCTTGAACCAAAAATATATACTTTAAAGCCTCTATCTTTTAGTGGCAAAATCAGATTTTTCTCTAGAAAATCAAAATCAGAATCTTTGAGCCCGAACTTCATAAAGACAACTGCTCTAACTTTCCTAAAAGTTTTTGCGCATGCGGCAGAAAGGTCAGCACCAAGGCATAAACTCGCTGTGCGACGTCTTCATCGTAGGAGTGGGAGGTTTCATTTCTTCCGTCGATAAAACGAAGCCAGGCCTCGGCGTCATCAATTAAATTACTGCGAGCCATTTCACGAACCGCATTTTTTGCCGCGACCGTCGTTGATCCTAAGACTTTCATGGAGGTTTTCCAGCTCAACTCGATGGAGAATTCAAAGCGCTGAATGGCGGCGTCTCGAAAAGCCTTTTTTTCCATATCAGTTTTAGCATTTTGATAAAGGGAAATCGCCTCTTCAAGAGATTTAATGGCTTTACCAAGCTCCAGAACGGAGACACCCATAGTCTCTCCTAGAAAAATAAAGATGAATGATACCCCTTGCTTGACGATTATCGAACCGCCATCTTGGAGCTTTATGTTTAAGTTATTGTTTTTGTTGACTGGAGTCAACCGAAACCGCCGCACCTAACTTGACAAACTCGAAATGCAAAAGAGCACTGACTTAAAAGCAGTGCTCTTTTCGTTAAACTAAGAGTTTGCCTTTAAGTAAAACTCGTTTTGATTCGTTTTATAACCAAATTCAAACCAAACTAAGCCATGCTCTTTTTCCCATGCGCCTAGGATTGCTAAATACTCCTTCGGCCATAAACTTTTTAAGATCGCTGTTTGCTTATACTGAAGCCATCCAGTTACAGCGTGGGCTTTTGAATAGACAGTTCTACGATTTGAAAATAACAGCGATCGGACTTCAAGGTCTTTCACTTTATCTAAGATGGAGTGTTCTGGTGTCTGTTCTTCTTTGGCGATGGCGACCAGCTCCTTATTCGCTTCAAGGATCGAGATGCCTGCGGCTTTGGATAAAATCTTTAACCAGTCCTCTCGAAAAATTAACAAACCCTTAGTTTCGTTAAGTTCAGGAAGCGATAGCGGATTGCTATTTTCTGTCCGAGCTGGATATGCGAAAAACTCATTGCGAAGTCCTAAAGACATTAGACAGTCTTGAACCATATAGTCCATGGGACCTGAAAATGGATTTTCCTCGAAAAATTTCTCAAGCTCGTCGTTCTTCCATTGAGATTTTTCTTTGCATTCAGTGCTGCTATTTTGATGTGCATGAAAATCAGGACTCCACTCAAGCCAGAATAATCCTCGTGTGCCATTTTTTGGGGCTTGAAGAATCATCGGGTCATAATCAGAAAAAGAATTAAAATCTACTTTTCCGATTTTCTTCTCCATGGACTTGAAAATATCTAGCAGCGGGCTACGAAAGGCGACGACTTCGACACCCGTGTTTTGCGTGAGGTCATCGCACATTTGGCCGATTTCTTTGTGATGTGAATACTCGACATCTAGCCACACAAATTTTGATGCACTGAAAAGCTCCGGCAGCAATCCATAGGCCATGGGGTTTCTTTTTGAGTATCCTTCACTGAATAAAACCAAGCTTCCCGCAGAGTTTCCTCGACCAGGACCCAAAAGAATATTTTCTTTTTTTGCGTACTCGACAATCTCGCGCATTCCTGCGATGAGTTTCTTTTTTTCTTCAGAATAAAGAGATACCTCTTCTCGCATTTGCAAAAAAGTACGCTCGTCAACGACCCCTTTTCTCTTTAGATTATTCTCGCTTATTTCTACGATGTTCTCCATAACCTGACTCCTTTCAATTTCCGACAGCTCCCTGTCTAGTTTTAAAGAGGTCAAAATGGTTTCAAGGCTTTTTATCTGTTGCTCCATTTTAGAGACGCATTTTCGGCTCTCGACAAGACGCGCTTCCAATAGGTCTTGTAGAGATTGTTCGTTAGTTTCGCGCAATAAAGCCTTAATTTCTTCAAGTGAAAAACCAAGATGCTTATAATGCACAATGTGTTTTGCTGCCGACACTTGGTCGACGGTATAAACGCGGTAACGACTTTCGCTACGAGCATGAGGGACAAGAAGTCCCTTTTCCTCATAGATACGCAAGGCCTTTATAGACAGCCCCGTACGCTCGCCAAATTCGCTGATAGTTAGCCAATTCCTCATCATGAACCTCTGATACTAAGGCTGAAGTCCGCCCTCAGGGCAGGGTAAAGTGAAATGATTTGGCCAGCTGAATCATTTCAAGAAAATTTCCAATTTTTATAGAATCCTTTATTTCCAGGCACCATTCCTTTCTCTTTTGCGAGCTCCGCAGTTAAGCAGATCAACGTAAAGACGAAGAAACAACAACGAGCCAAAAATCTCCGACCGCAGAAACAATAAACACGAGCGAGGACTGTCTGAAGCAAAAGAGAAAGGAATGGTGCCCCGGGCCAGAATCGAACTGGCACGCCCGTTTAACCGAAGCCCAGGATTTTAAGTCCTGCTGCGAATCGATGCATGCTGTTGATATTACTTCATTCTTAAACATAAATATTTTTCAAAATCACCATAATGTCAACGCCAAATGTCCGTCATTGGCTTTTTACGGCTGCTATTCCTTTTCCTCTTTTTTGATTTTGTAATCCAAAACGTCTCCAAACTTCTGAAGTCTCGATGATCCGAGTTCAGAATAGATCTGCGTGGTCTTAATAC
>JBCECD010000219.1:0-3530 GCA_039206745.1 Bdellovibrio sp.
CCCCTTCGGCTTTATAACCAAAAATATCTTTGGCAGCTTCGCCTACTTTCTCAGGAGGGATTTGATCTCGATTGAGAAGTGTGCGGAGAGTGTTCCATTCTTCTGAAGAAAGCTCTTTGTCGCGAGAGCGCATGCATTCGCGGTCTTTAGGATCGCATTTCTTGCTTGTACTTTTATAGTCTGTACAAAAACCATAAACCTGAACATAGCGAGCCAGAGCTTTCTGGAAGTGTGCGCGGGAATCATTGCGGTTGCGCACAAGACTCTCTGTTCTTTGGCGTAAGATCACTCCTAAAGAGGTCAGCCATTTCTCGGAAGGAATGACAGTCTGATTTTTTTTAGCGTAGAATTTCTGAATCCCACAAGAGACACAAGACAGTGAGGCTTGCTGCAAAGCCGTGCTGGTCTTGCACTCGAATTCATCCTCATCAAATCCCCAGGATGGAGTTGTGGCAAATAAAGCCAACATTAACACCACAAAACGTTGAAGTGCCTTCATGAAAATCTCCTCGAAAAGCTAGAGGTTTACTCAGGGCTTTATCGGCTCAAAATCAGATTTCTTGAATAAAGGAATCAAGTTCAGATTTATTTCAGTCAACTTAGGCTCGGGAAATAAAGGCCCCCGATGAATAACACATAAAACATGACTTACTTGGGCCCCCAGGGAGCGCAGGTCTTTGGTCGAGAGCACCACTTGCCCACCGGTGGTTACAACATCTTCAATCACACAGACTTTTTTACCTTTCACTTCCAATCCTTCCGCAAATTGGCAAGTGCCGTATTCTTTGGCTTCTTTGCGCACAAAAACGCAGGGAAGACCTGTTTCCAAGGATAAAGCTGTGGCCACGGGAATTCCCCCCATTTCCAGGCCTGCTAAAATTTCTGTGCCTGGAGGAATCAGAGGTGCCATGTGTTTGGCAATTTCACGCAGTAAATGAGGCTGAGCTTCGAAGCGATATTTATCAAAATACTCATTGGAAATCTGGCCCGAGCGTAATTTGAACTCACCGGTGAGGTGAGCAATATCATAAATCTTTTTTGCTAATTCGGATTTGGTCATGAAGCATTCTCCTTTGCGCCGCCGCTGATGATCTTAAGAAAATGAATGAGAGAATCATGATATTATTTGAGAGAATCTTCAAGCCACTTTTGATAGGGCTCATTGATTCCTTCGATAGGCAGAGTCATGATACAAGGCACGTCGTAGGGATGCAGCTCGGAAACTCTTGCCACAAGTTCTCGATGCTGATCCGGGGGCAGGCTTGTTTTAAGCAATAAGAGACACTCAGAACTTTTCTCGAGGCGACCTTCCCACCAATAAAAAGAGCTGATCTCTGGGAGGATCTGAGCGCAGCCGATGCGCTTTTCCTCAAGCAGGGTGCGGGCGATTTGCTCTGCGCTTTTTTTATCAGAGCAGGGAATATAGATTAGTTTCATGAAAGTTTCCTTCACCCCATGGAGGACACTCTGCCGAAGAGGGCCATGGCAGTTCTAGCTGCGGCGGAGTTTTTGTTTGCGCAACTGCCACTGTTCGAGTGCGAACTTTCTCATGTCTTCGACATTGTCCAGCTCATCGACAATTTCCACTCCTAGCAAAGTTTCCACGGCGTCTTCCAGACTCACCAGGCCCGCCACCATACCGTACTCATCGACGGCTAAAGCCACATGCTCTTTTTCTTTAATGAAGAAATCGAGAACCTGAGACACTGTCATGCGTTCGGGAATGCTGGAGATAGGAGTGACCATCTCGCCGACTTTTTTGTCGTGCTGATCATTCGACAGAGCTTCGTGGATTTTATAGCGATAGGTCATGCCCACAATATTATCGAGACTGTCTGAGTAGACAGGGATGCGCGAGAAACGCAGTGGTTTGTATCTGTTGAAGACCTCTTCCACCGTCAGATCTTGATCGAGGGCAAAAAACACGGATCGCGGGGTCATGATATCGGACACATAAATCTTATCTAACATCAGAAGATTTTTAATGATGTTAGACTCTTTGCCTTTCAAAGTCCCTTCTTCAACACCGATTTCGGCAGTCATCAAAATCTCTTCACGCGTGACTTCAGGATCTTCCGAGCTTTTGGCAAAGAAGCGGCCCAGCCACTCTGACATGATCACCAGCGGATAGAGCAAAATGATCATAAGTTGAATAGCGTAGGCAGAAAAAGGCACCAAGGCTTTCCAGTGAGCAGCCCCTAAGGATTTGGGAATGATCTCGGATAGAATCAAGATCAAGAAAGTCAGAACAAAAGAGGCCAGTGTGACCATTTCCTGTCCGTATTGAACCTGAATCTGATAGGCGATCGCCGCCGAGCCCAAAGTATGAGAGACCGTATTCAAAGTAAGAATGGCGGAAATAGGGCGGTCGATATTCTCGCGGAGATGCTCCAGGAGTTTAGCGCTGCGACGGTTTTCCTTAACTAAGACTCCGATGTAAGCGGAGGTCGAGCTTAAGAGAACCGCTTCGAGAAGCGAACATAAAAACGAAATTCCAATAGTGGTGACAAATAAAGCAATTATTATTGTCATAAAGAGGAAAGTACCAAGTGGTTATTCAATGAGGGCCGGGGCCTATAATATTCCATAGAATGTTCATTCTAGCATAGGTAGGAAGGAGGATGTCTATAATGCAGTAGGTAAGAGTCTGGTTTGTTTCGCAGCAGAGCAAAAACAGGGTCTTTTGACCTGTTTGAGTCGAGACCATAGACTTGAGAAAAATAGAAAAGGAGTTCCTTTATGAGGTTAATACGGGTCTTAATAAGTCTTTCTGTTTTAATTTTTTCTCTAACCAAGGTCCAAGCAGCGATACAAACTGAAACTGTTGAATACAAAGATGGCAAAACAGTTTTAGAGGGTTTTATTGCTTATGATGACAGTTGGAAAGGTCCACGCCCGGTTATTTTGATTGTGCATCAATGGATGGGCCTCACGGACTATGAAAAGACAAGGGCTCAGCAATTAGCGGAAAAGGGCTATCTGGCTTTTGCGGTTGACATTTATGGCAAGGGAGCTCGACCTCATTCTCCGGCAGATGCGGGCAAATGGGCTGGGCAGTTCAAAGGGGATATCAAACTCTACAGACAGCGTGAAAAAGCAGCTTGGGATTTTATTGCGCGAGATAAACGCGCGGATAAAAAGCGGGCTGTGATCATCGGCTATTGTTTCGGGGGAACGGGAGCTCTCGAGGCTGCTCGAGCGGGATTGCCTTTTGTGGGGGCAGTGAGTTTTCATGGAGGTCTCTCAACTCCAAATCCGCAAACAACTAAAAACCTGAAGGCGAAGCTGCTGGTTCTGCATGGGGCGATTGATCCCAATGTTCCCCCGGCGGAAGTCGAAGGCTTTATGAAAGAGATGAATGAGGCCAAGGCGGACTATCAATTTATAGCTTATTCGGGAGCTGTCCATGCCTTCACCCAGCCGCATGTCGGAAATAATGCCGCGTCCGGAGTGGCATACAACGAGGCGGCGGACAAGCGCTCTTGGCGGGCGTTCATGGATTTTCTTCATGAAGTAGTGCCTTTAGACAG
>JBCECD010000220.1:0-3524 GCA_039206745.1 Bdellovibrio sp.
GTGTTAAATCGATTGGAGGAGGAGATCATTGAGGCTTGTCGGGAGGAAATGGCGGAAAGATTGGCGCAACTGCCCTTTATTTTGCTGGTGCCGCTTCTTTTGTTTCAGTTCCCAGCCTTTTTATTGCTGCTTTTTGGGCCACTGCTGAATAATTTTTTTCACTCTTTGGGGGGTGGATGATAGAGTGGGGGAGTTGGAGGAAAAGCTATGGCACAGCAGGATAAGAAAGAAGTTGCTCTTTCTAAGTTGGTCGACGAGTTGATGCGAGATCAACCGCGCAGACAACTGGTGAAGCAACTGACCTCTGAGCTCGGAATGGCTTATTCTGTGGATACAGTGACTCAAATGAATACAGTCCTGCAATCCATGAACTCGGTCTATCTTCGCTCCAACAGAAGAAAAGACTTAGAAAGATAGCAAGTCATGTCACACATTTACAATTCGATCCTGGAAACGATCGGCCACACGCCGATGGTGGCTCTTCGTAATGTCACAAAAGGATCTCCGCATCAGTTTTTCGCCAAAGTGGAGTATTTTAATCCCGGAGGAAGTATTAAAGACCGTGTCGCGGTGGCGATGATCGAAGAGGCTGAGCGCCGCGGAGATTTAAAGCCGGGAGGCACGATTATCGAAGCGACTTCAGGCAATACAGGTGTGGGATTGGCTTTGGTTGGTGCGGTGAAGGGCTACAAATGCATTTTTGTGATGCCGGAAAAAATGAGTGAAGAAAAACGTGCTATTTTGAGAGCCTATGGGGCCCAAGTTGTTATCACACCTATGGTGGGTCCAGAAGATCCAATGAGTCACTACTCTGTCGCGAAAAAAATTGCTGAGGCCACGCCGGGTGGTTTTTTAGTGAATCAATTCTTCAACCCTGATAATTGGGAGCGCCACTTTCGCACCACAGCTCCGGAAATTTGGGAACAAATGGACGGTCAGATCGACCTTTTGGTCGGGGGAGCGGGAACGGGAGGCACTCTTTCTGGATGTGCTCGGTATTTAAAAGAAAAGAATCCTCAAATCAAAGTGATTTGCGCGGATCCAGTAGGCAGTATTCTTTACGATCTCTATTATCATAAAAAAATTGTCGATCCTCCGGGGCCTTATATGGTGGAGGGAATCGGTGAAGACATGCTTCCTGGCAATGTGCACATGGATGTCTATGACGGCTTTGTGCGCGTCACGGACCCTGAAGCGTTTGCGATGACTCGTCGTTTGGTGGCGGAAGAGGGAATATTGGTCGGTCCATCCAGTGCAACGGCTTTGGTGGGAGCGGTAAAGGCTTCGCAAGAGATGACAAAACCGTCTCGTATCGTGGTGATTTTCGCTGATAGTGGACGTCAGTATCTCAGTAAAGCCTTCAATGATCAGTGGATGATTCAAAAAGGTCTTATAAAAGCCGAGGCTGTGAAGAATTCCTTCAATAAAGTCGTGCGTGCTGAGGACGCCTTGAAAGATCTTTCAATAAAATAGGTGAGCTATGAAAAAAACAACTGAAAATTTAGGTTTTGCAACTAGAGCTATTCACGCAGGGCAATCTCCTGACCCCACTACGGGAGCGATCATGACTCCGGTGTATTTGACATCGACTTATGTACAGAGTTCTCCCGGGGTACACAAGGGTTGGGAGTACTCGCGCACTCATAATCCCACTCGCCGTGCTTATGAAGATTGTATGGCCAGCTTAGAGAATGGCAAATACGGATTTGCTTTTGCCTCAGGTTGTGCAGCGACAACAGCTATTTTGCATTTATTAAAAGGCGGAGATCATGTTGTAGCCATGGATGACATGTATGGTGGAACTTTTCGTCTCTTTGACAAAGTCTTACGCCATGATGGAATTGATTTTTCTTTTGTCGATTTAACTAAAGTCGAGAATTTCGAGAAAGCTCTCAAGCCGAATACCAAACTTGTGTGGTTGGAGACGCCAACCAATCCCACTTTGAAACTTGTGGATATCAAACGGATCTCAGCGATTGCGAAAGCAAAAGGTGTGATTGTCGCTGTGGATAATACTTTTATGAGCCCGTACTTTCAAAGACCTTTAGAGTTAGGTGCGGATATTGTCGTGCATTCGGCGACGAAATACATTGGTGGTCACAGTGATGTGGTCGGAGGAGTTGCTGTCACCTCTCGAGCTGACATTGCTGAGAAATTGGCTTTTTTAAGCAACTCCATGGGTGGAGTGCAGGGGGCTTTTGATTCTTTTATGTGTTTAAGAAGCTTGAAAACTCTGCCTTTGCGTATGCAGGCTCATCAAAAAAATGCGATGGCTATCGCGCGCTTTTTAGAAAGTCATTCGAAGGTAGAAAAAGTGATTTATCCTGGATTGGAAAGTCATCCTCAGCATGCTTTGGCTCAAGAGCAGATGCATGGTTTTGGCGGGATGATCACTTTCTACATCAAAGGTGGTATGGAATCCGCCCGTCACTTTCTGGAAAATGTGAGAGTTTTTGCCTTGGCAGAGAGCTTAGGAGGGGTGGAAAGTCTGATCGAGCACCCGGCCATCATGACGCATGCCTCCGTTCCTGCGGAAAACCGCAAGGCTTTGGGGATTGATGACTCTCTGATTCGCCTTTCTGTGGGCGTGGAAGATCTCGAAGATCTTTTAGCGGATTTAAAATCTGCCTTTGAGCAAGCCTAGTAGTTGACATCAAGGGGGCCAAAAGATACACATTGGTCTCTTTTAAAAAGAACCAGTGGCTTGGTAGCTCAGTTGGTAGAGCAGAGGACTGAAAATCCTTGTGTCGGCGGTTCAATTCCGTCTCAAGCCACCATTTATTTTTTATTTTAAACCCGCTGTAAAAAGCGGGTTTTTTCGTTTCCCAGATGGCTGGTGTCGTATCGTTATTTTGCGAATAGGCTCAGACTCCGATATCGCGACAGGTATAAAGCTGGCTTTTGGTTTTTGACTCTTCTTGCAGCCTTGTTTCTCAAGGCAGTAGTGAAAACTGCTTGGTGAAATTCCTTCCACTTTGCAGTAGCGTTAAGAGGCACAGAATAAATTCTTTTACTCAACTTGAATTTGAGAAGCTGCAATTTCAACAGCGATTCCTGCTTGATAAGCTATAATTGATACTGTCGAGTTTCCGCGTGAATAATAACCCATATATCCACCGTATAATCCTACAGCACCATTTATTGTACCGCCGTCCACATCATTTTTATCTCTGCTGTATACACCTCTCAAATCACCATACTCACCAGCGGGACAAGAAAATACTGCTACTCCTGCTAAAGCAGATATGCCAACATTTACTCCTGCATAACCGTCAGCAAAAAGACCCGTTTGAGCTGCAGCAGTGCGTTCGCGACTCATTGTTACAGTCACAATTTTTGAATTAAAACATGGAAATGCCTAAGTTTACATGAGGTCATAAATAAGTTAAATTTTTCCCAAATGAAAAAACATAAAGATCTGCTCTTAGTATTGAGATCCAATAATCAGAAAATCACTCCTACTCGCTCATTGCTCAATAAGCTAACTTCGTAAAAAAGACGTACCAATCCCTCAGCGGCGAAAG
>JBCECD010000221.1:0-3516 GCA_039206745.1 Bdellovibrio sp.
CACTTTGAATAACTTCAATGCGGATTTCCTAAATATCGTTAAGAGAAACTTTTTTCAGGGGAACTGAACGTGGGAATGGGAAGCGGCTCTAAAACAAAAGGCCGTGCAACTTTAAGTGAAATCAATGTCACGCCCCTCGTGGACGTGATGTTGGTTTTACTTATTATGTTCATGGTGACCACGCCCTTAATGCAACAAGGTATCGAAGTTGATTTACCGAAGACCTCAGCTTCCGGCGTTGAGCCCAAAGAGGAGCCTTTCGTTCTCGTGATTGCAGCGGATCAGAAAATGACCATTGCTAAAACGAAAGTGGCTATGAATGAGCTGCGTCCCAAACTGAAAGCCATCTTCGAGAATAAGAAGAACAAACAGGTTTATATCCAGGCAGATCGCAAAGTGGATTATGGTTTTGTCGCAGAAGCCATGGCGGAAGTCCGAGCTGCAGGGGTTTTTAACATTGGTCTCGTCACCTTACCGAAAGAACAGTGAACCCGGAAGAAGTGAAACCTCAGGATGATGAAAGACTCAGTCGCGGCGTAGGGATCTCCTTTGCCCTGCATGCTGCGATACTGGGATTTTTTTCTATTAAGGCGGCCTTCTTCACTCCGGAGGCAGTGGATTTTTCTCAAGCGATTCGCGTCGACATGGTGGCCCTTCCTGATAAACATCAACCTAAAGTGATGCCTCCTCCCGCCAAGGACGAACCCAAGCCAGCACCTGTGGAAAAAATTCCGGAAAAACCACCGACACCACCCAAAACTGAAAAGGCTGAACCTGAAAAAGTGGTAAGCAAACCTCTTCCGACAAAAAAAGAGGACAGCATCAATTTGGATAAAGTGAAGAACGAGCAAAAAAGTGCTTTAGAGAAATTAAAAGCCATGGCCGCTCTCGAAAAGATCAAACAAGATGTTGAAGAACAGAAAAAGGCAGCGGGATCTGGCAAGGCCGAAACCGTCGCTCCTGTGGTCAAAGGCAATGTGATCACCCCAGGTTCTTCTCTGACCGGTCTTAATAAGCTTCAGCATGAAACTTATGCTGTGGATTTAGATCGCCATATCAAACAATTTTGGGCTCTGCCAGAGTGGCTGGCCAAAAGAGATCTCAAGGCACAGGCCCGTGTTTTCCTGGATTCACGAGGAAATATATTGGGCCGTAAAATTGTCGCTTCAAGTGGCAACCCTAGTTATGATGAAGAGGTTTTAGATACTATTGATCGCGCTGCTCCTTTTCCGGCTCCTCCGGAAAAATTTTTGGCGCTTGTTTCTGTCGATGGAATTCTTATAGGATTTCCTGAATAAGACGAATAGGAGGATTTACCGTGAAAAAGCTTATAACACTGATCGCAGCCCTGCTCCTGATTCCTTTTCTCTCTCATGCGCAAGAAGGCGGCATTTATATCAAGTTGGGTGAGGCCCGTACCAAAAAAAGTCTCCTGGCCTTCCCCGCTCTTCAATACTCGGGAGCACCTACTGCGGCATCGAGATATCAGTCTGTGGGGTCAGAGCTTTTCAATACCATCACTGATGACCTCACCATTTCCTCTTATTTTCAATTCATTAAATCCGATGCCTTTCTCGAGGACTCCAGCAAAACGGGGCTCACGCCTGCGCCAGGGACGCCCAATGGATTTAAGTTTCAAAGTTGGTCC
Source organism: Bdellovibrio sp. (assembly GCA_039206745.1). Classification (GTDB taxonomy): domain Bacteria; phylum Bdellovibrionota; class Bdellovibrionia; order Bdellovibrionales; family Bdellovibrionaceae; genus Bdellovibrio. Next base: position 1,649 of record JBCECD010000221.1, read on the forward strand.
GCTATCGGTGCCGATTTCTTGATCCGGGCGGGTTTTTCTATCGTGGGAAATGAAATCACTCTCGAGACTTACACTTATCACGTTCCGAAAGCTCAATTGGTTTTAGGGAAGAAATACAAAGGTCCTCTTTCCACCACCCGGCGAATTGCTCATACTTTTGCCAACGATATTTTAAAAGCTCTCACTGGGGAGGAAGGTCCCTTCTTATCTCGCGTGGTGGTTTCTTCAGATCGCGGTGGTTCAAAGTATAAAGAAATTTATGTGATGGACTGGGACGGAGCCAATATGGATCAGGTGTCTTCTCATCGCAGTATCGCCATTTCTCCAAACTGGTCTCCGGATGGCAAGAAAATCGCCTACACTTCTTATGTTAAAAGAGTCGGGGCTAAATTCCGAAATGCTGATATGTTCCTGCTTGATTTAACTTCCAGACGGCTTAAGCCGATTTCGGCCCGACCCGGAATCAACTCAGGAGCGGCTTTTTCCCCGGATGGACGCTCTATCTATCTGACCATCTCCCAAGGCGGAAATCCTGACATCTATCGCATGGATTTAGAAGGTTCTGTTTCCAGCAAGATCACCAATGGCCCTTCGGGCGCAATGAATGTGGAACCCTCTCTCTCTAAAGATAACAGACTCGTCTTCTCTTCGGACCGCGCGGGAAGACCGATGATTTACACTGCGGATGCAGATGGTTCCAATATAAAACGTGTCACTTTTGCTGGAGTTTTCAACTCTTCACCAGTGTGGTCTCCAGATGGCAAGAAAATCGCCTTTGCGGGTCAAAGCGATAACAACTTTGATATTTTTGTTATGAATGCGGATGGCACAGGCATGATCCGCCTGACTTCGGCAAAAAAATCCAATGGCAAGATGTCGAGCAATGAAGATCCCTCTTTTTCTCCTGATGGTCGCTTTGTGATGTACACCAGTGATCGCACGGGGAAAAATCAGATTTTCATTTCCACGGTGGATGGCAGCGAAGAGCGGCAAGTGACTCGCGACAGCCACAATTACTTCAAACCCAAATGGTCTCGCAACATTGAGTAATCTGCCGCTCGAAGAGCAGCTTCGCCAACAGCGCAATGAGATTTGGTCTCGTTGCGCTCGGGCTTCACAACAAAACACCGACTCTGCTAAAAATATTTGTTTTCTCTGGAGTGAGGCTGCGGACAAGCTTCTCGAGCAGGCTTTTTCGGATTCTTTCGAGACTGAAAAAGTAGCGCTTTTCGCTCTGGGAAAACTGGGCTCTCATGAACTCAATTTAAGTTCTGACGTGGATATTTTATTGGTGGCAGAAGAGGTTTCCTCCGCCATTCAATCCGCCCTGCGACGTTTTCAAAAATTACTGACAGAGAGAACCTTTCAAGGGTTTGTCTTTCGCGTTGATTTTGATTTGCGACCAGGTGGCAGGCAAGGGCCTCTGATTCCCACCTTGGATCAATTCAAAGATTACTATGGAAACTACGGCGAAACCTGGGAGCGCATGGCCTTTGTTCGCTTGCGACCTTTGTGTGGAGATGTGTCTATACAAACAGATGTGATGGATTTTGCCAGGAAGTTTTCTTTCCGCAAGCATTTGGATTTTACGCTTCTCGAAGATCTGAAATCGTTACGCGGGAAAATTCAGGGACACTATTGGGAAAGAGCTCGGAACAACGCTGTGGATTTGAAATTGGGGGTGGGTGGTATTCGCGATGTCGAACTGTTCACTCATGCTTTACAAATCGTGCATGGCGGAAGGAATCCCATTTTGCAAATTAAAAGTACCAGCGAGTCTTTGGAAAAACTTCAGAAAGCCCAGTTGTTGCCCGAAGATGAGGCGCGATTTTTAAATGATCACTACTGGAACCTGCGCACTTTAGAGA
>JBCECD010000222.1:0-3494 GCA_039206745.1 Bdellovibrio sp.
ATAGAATTGCAATATCAGCGATGCCATTGTAGATTTACCCGAACCGCTTGGGCCGTATAAAAACAACTCTTCTCCACGCAGGACTGAAAACTCAGGGATTCTCAAAACAGGCTTGCTGTCGCCAGAATACTGAAATTGAAGATCGCGCACCTCGATCAGGACATTACTTGACATCCAGAGTCTCTCCATTCTTTGTCACTTCCATGGACTTCTGCACACTGTCAGCAAGCAACTCCACTTGCACTTTTTTCAAACGCGGAAACGTTTTTTGAAAATGAAAGGCTATCGTCTTTTCTGTCAAGGGCTGCTCACAATTGACATTGAATTCAGCCTCAATATCGGCATGATTTTTTCCCTGATTGACTTCAAATATCTCTTTTTTAATTTCGCATTTCATTTCTGCCGGAAACACAATCATCTCAGCAATTTTAGTTTCCAAATCGGACAAGGCTTTTTCTTTTTTCTTTTTATCTTGCGCGGAGCGAGCTTCATACTCAAAGCCAAAAATAGATTCCGCAGGCAGATGCAATTCAATTTTGCCTTTTTTCCCATCAAAAGCCAGACTGGCACGACCCGCTCCATGCACGTGAGCACCGTGTTCTTTCGCAGCAAAAACCATCGCAGACAATAAAAGAACTTTTAACATAAAACCTCCTGGAAGATTATTTGTAAGGCTCGATAGCCTCCCCTATGATTTCAAATGACGCATCTCCATACATGGATTTTTTCGTGACCAGATTCAAAGTACCATAAACCCAGATCGGCCCCATCGCGACATCCGTTCCTTTTTTCATCTTCACATACACCATCTGGTTCGGTGGCGGCGGGGGAACATGGATGCAAGCCTGGGGACTTGGCACTAGCAAAAACTCTACAACATCTTTTTGATTGTCCTCGAGAGGAACCATAAAGCCAGGTATTTTCACCGCCTTGCCATTCAGAGCTTGCAGCTCGGAGGAAGCCGATCCCGTGATGTAATCCATCTCACCCAATAGACGCCAATCCACCTCAACGCCGGCGAGCCCACTGCGGGAACTCACCACCACCTGATACAGAGCAGCTCCTGCGACAATAGCCATTATGAATAAACCTAACAGAGTCCATTTTTTCATTCTTTTTATTAAAAACCTGAGCTCCTTGAAATGCAATAGCTTTGCGCAGTGCCTTGAGCTCTGATATACCTTTCTTCAGTGGAATTGAGGAGAACTCCGGCATGAGCAGTAAAATTCAGAAAGTACGTGGCACGCGCGATCTTTTGCCAGAAGATAATGTTTTATTTCGTTTTGTTGAAGAATCCGCCTATCAAACAGCTCTTCTATATGGTTTTGGCGAAATAGAAACTCCTGTTTTTGAGTTTTCTGAAGTGTTTCATCGCACCTTGGGAGAGACCTCCGACGTTGTCAGCAAAGAAACCTATGATTTCACCGATCGTGGCGGAGAAAAAATCACTTTGCGCCCAGAAGGAACAGCCGGCGTCGCTCGTGCCTTTATCTCTGAAGGCATGACACAAAATCTGCCTCTCAAGCTTTACTATTCAGGCCCGATGTTCCGCTATGAGCGTCCTCAAAAAGGCCGCTATCGACAGTTCTATCAAGTCGGTGGAGAATGCTTGGGTTATGAACTGCCTTCTGCTGATGTCGAGTGCATTGCTATGGCCTGGGATCTTTTACAAAAGCTGGGTCTGTCCACCAACTGCACTCTCGAGATCAACACCCTTGGCGATGCGGAAAGTCGCGCGGCCTATCGCGCGGCTCTCGTTCAATATTTTACCGAGCACCAGGCTCAGCTTTCCGCCGACAGTCAAACACGCTTGAGCAAAAATCCTCTGCGCATTCTCGATTCGAAGGACGAGGGCGATAAAAAAATCAATCAGGGTGCTCCTCAAATGAGCGAGCATCTCAATCCTGCTTCGCAGGATTTCTTCAATAAAGTTTTGACTGGACTTAAGCAGTTATCGATTCCCTTTCGCGTGAATCCTCATCTTGTCAGAGGTTTGGATTATTACTGCCACACCGTCTTTGAATTCACCACCGACAAGCTCGGCGCCCAAGGCACTGTCTTGGCTGGTGGTCGCTATGACGGCCTCATTGAAATGATGGGTGGCCCACGCACACCAGGAGTGGGCTGGGCCGCGGGCATTGACCGCTTGATGGATTTAACCTCACGGGATCTATTACCACAAAAGGCCTCTCTGATTGCATTGATCGGTGCTGATGACGAAGGCGAGCACGCCTCCATTCCTCTGGCGCACTTACTGCGCCAACGCGGCTACCGAGTGGAGAATATTCTTTCCGGTAAAATGGGAAAGAAAATGCAAAAAGCCAATAAGCTGGGCGCCCACTACGCTTTGATTGTGGGAGCAACGGAAGTTGCCCAGAAACAAGTACAAATTAAAAATATGCTGACAGGACAGCAAGAGACTGTTTCCTGGGAGCAGCTTTCTTCTTACTCGTTTTAAAAATCTCATTCCCGAGGCGGATCAATTTAATCCGCCTCAGAGCAAGGCAAAAATATAAAAAGCCATCGCATTGTTATTACACTCCTGTAAAGAGTCGCCAAAGAGCTTAAATATTCCGCAAAGAAGACCGATCTATTTTGTCAAGTTCTTGTAAAAGGAGACAAATAGTATGGGACGTACTTGGATTAAAGGAATCAAGGGCAAACTCTTGATCATTGCTCTTCTGCCAGTCGTAGCTTTTGTTGTAGTGTTCGCCGTTGCTCAGTCGGGTCTGCGCACGCTGGGGCACTATGTACAGGAGGCCAATACTGATATCATTCCCAATATTCAAGCTATTGGTGAAATGAGACAGGCCCGCAATAAATTCGGTTACCATATTTGGGCGGCTATCGGCATAAGCTCACCGGAGAAACGACAGGAGCGCCTTAAACTCACTCGTGAAGCCGTCGACGACATGGACAATGCTATCAAAACTTACGAGAGCACTCCTTTTTCCCCTGAAATGGAAAAAAGTTATGCCCCGGCAAAAGCTATCAAAGACGACTATATAAAAGCATTGAGACACGCTGCCGATCTTGTCGAGCAGGGAACTCCGGAAAGCATCGAACAAGCCAAAGTTGAAATGGAAGGCCCTATTTGGAAGATGGCCCAGGTCATCCACAAAATGAATAGCGAAGCCAATGCCTACTATAATGATTTGGCCCACACCCGCTCCCTTTCCGCTGACAATGAAATCAGCTCAGCCAACCTCACCATGCTTCTCGTTACACTGGTCTCGGCCTTGCTGATCTTTGTTCTCAGCATGGTCTTGGCCTTCCGTCTTTCCAATTCCATTAATGTCATTATCACTAAACTGAGTTCATCCAGCGAGAATGTCTCTTCTTCCGTTGAACAGCTCACTGAAGCGGGCAATAGCTTATCACAATCGTCCACCGAGTCAGCCGCCTCTCTCGAGGAGACTGTCGCCTCTTTAGAAGAGTTGACCTCGATGGTGAAAATGAATTCCGACAATGCCAAGCAAGCAGCGGCTCTCTCT
>JBCECD010000223.1:0-3471 GCA_039206745.1 Bdellovibrio sp.
GTTCCTATTTTTTTGGAACAGAAAAAGCTTATAGATCTTTTAATATCAAAGGGCGTTCAGATTTACATTGTCACAGCCTCGGTAAAATGGGCCGTGGAACCTGGCGCGGAGATTTTGGGCCTAACCAAAGACAATGTTATCGGCATTGAAACCCATATCCAGGACGGAGTGATCTCCACTCAACAAAAAGGAGCCATCACCTACCGACAAGGAAAGGTCGAAGCTCTGCTCGAAAAAACTCAAGGGAAAAAACCCTTCTTCTGCTCAGGCAACACCATGGGTGACTTTCAACTGCTGCAATCCGCAACTCATTTACGCTTGGCCGTCAGTGCCGCATCTCGAGACGATAAGATTTTTAAAACGGAGCATGAATTGCAAACATGGGCTGAGCAGCACTCATGGCTGCATCACCGCTTTGTTTAAAGGTTTCTTGGAAGGATTGTCCGCCTGCCAAAAGAAAGCAGGCGGATTGAGTGAATTAAGCACGGCCTACTATTTTTTCGAGATCTGCGATCTCTTTAGGAGCCGATGAGGTCATGTTCTCAGCGCCGGATAAAGTCACACGGATATTGTCTTCGATACGAATTCCAATACCGCGATACTTTGAAGGCGCAGAGATGTCATCTGCCGGGATATACAACCCAGGCTCAATAGTGAAACACATATTCGCTTCAATAGGACGAGGTTCGCCCTTTTTAAAGTACAAGCCCGCGTCGTGAACATCCATGCCCAACCAGTGTCCCACACCATGAGGATAATATTTCTTCTGAGCCAAAGCCTGAATCAAATCGTCTTTGCGTCCAGAGAGAAGTCCCAACTCCAACATCAGATCCGTCAGCAAAGAAGTCCCCATATCATGCATATCTTTGAAAGCAATCCCCGGCTTCACAAAATCAATCAACTGCTTTTGAAGCTTCAGAACACCCTCATAAACACGAGCCTGCTCGTCAGTAAAAGAGCCGCTCACCGGGAAGGTGCGGGTGATGTCACCTGTGTAGTAGTTATACTCGGCACCCGCATCAATCAAAAGCAGGTCTCCGTCTTTGCAAACCTGATCGTTGAAGTTATAGTGCAAAGTCGTCGCGGCATGACCCGAAGCCACAATAAAATTGTACCCTTCGCGCGCCGAGCCCTTCATATAGAAATGATGAGCTAACACACCTTGAACTTGTCTTTCTGTCACCCCAGGACGAGTGAAACGCATCGCTGCCAAATGTGCTTGCGCAGAAATCTCACACGCCTCCCGCAACTGCGTCAGTTCATACTCCGACTTTACCAGACGATGCTCACCCAAAAGGGTGTCAGCATCATGGATGGGCAACAAACCCAGTCCTGTCCGACCTTGCATCCGACGAGTGGTTTCCAAAACTTCTTGAATACGACGGTCCGATTCAACATTTTTGTAAAGACGATAGTAAACGCGATCCACTTCTTTCAGCAACTGTGGTGCAATCTTATCAAACTCGTCGATTGGATAAGCTTTATCAACTTTATATTCGCGCTCGCAGCCCTCCGGACCATAGCGGAAACCATCCCAAGTTTCTCTTTCAGGGTCACGACGGCGCACAAACATCGCTGTCTCAGGTTTTAAACCAGGACGGAAAATAAGAATAGACTCTGGCTCTTCCCACCCTGTGAGATAAAATAAATTAGAGTCCTGACGGTAAGGGAAGTTCACATCATGATTGCGATAAAACTCCGGGTGAGCCGCAACGATCAACGCTCCACCAGCCACATCAGAGGCGACCGCTCTTCTTCGTTCTGCAAAAATATTCATGTCAAAAGTCGGTTTTCTCATACTTGCTCCTACAATCCCCATCGTCGAGTCAGAGTCTTCATCTGCCGGGAAGCCGCTTCAGCACCCTTGTTCATGATCTCGCGACGTTTCTCAAAATCCATAATACCATAAGCCGATGTATCCAGGGAAACAACTGTGTCCACTCCCGCTAAAGGCTTATTATATAAGCCCGCAATCTCACTCCATAGTACGTTATCTGTAGCTGCCGCATCGGAAGTATAGGGACGATTGCCTCCCGGTGCCTGCAAAACATTAATCAGCACAATATGATTAGCACCCTTAGAACGCATATAATTAGCCAAGGCCGAAATATCGCGAACCGCAGCCACATTGCCCTGATGAGGACGGAAAAACGGTGGATAAGCCATGCACATATACATCAGTTGATCCAATGAACCTCGGTTCATCAAATACACTTGGTTCTTTTTCAAGTTATAAGAGGGGCAGGCAAAAGGAATGCTGAATTCATCCACTTTAGCACGGCTAAAAGCTGTTCCGATAAAGTCTTTAAGCTGCGAAACTTCGCCATTTTTGCTCACGGAACCAAGCAGAGATTTTTTTATGATATCTTCGTCCTTCAATTTGAACATTTGCCATTCAACATCATTAGCCTGTTCTTTATTCGCATAAAGAGCCGCCATCGGCGCGGCAAACTCAACGCCGCCAATAATATGAACCGGCACTTTCGCTCGCATCAACTCGTGCAAAAATCCGATGTGAGCAAAAGTCTTGGCGCCACCCGCTCCCAGGATAATTCCAATTTTGGGCATATCCGGAATCACCGGTGCCGGTGGTGGCGGCTCCGTCACCACCGTGTGGTCATCTTCATCCTGGGTGATCACCTGAGAAGGCGAAGAAGGAGTCTGCTGCCCTGGAGCTGAAGGCCGGGTCGGTGTCGGCGGCCTACGCACATCTTCCCGGGTGCGCAAACCCTGGCAACTTGCCAAAATGAGAAAAGGTAAAATCCAACTAGCTTTTTTCAGCCAAGACAAAGAATTCATTATTCCCATCCTTTCCTTGAATGGATGAGGGGAAATAATCCCTCACCTTCATCCCCTGAGAAGAGCACACTTCCCGCACACGCTCTTCCACTTTTGCATATAAAGAAATATCTTTTACTATACCGCCCTTTGCGAGACCGTCAACGCCCACTTCAAATTGTGGTTTGACCAAACTTAAAAGCAAGCCTTGAGGGCGAATTAATTTTTGCAGCTCTGGAATGATCAAGACGATGGAAATAAAAGAGACATCCATCACCACCAAATCAAAACCGCTCTCCGGTTTTTTCTCTAACACCCGACTCTCTTGAGAGAGCGTCCTGGCATTGACTCCTTCTAACACCGTCAGTTTGGGATTTTTCAATAACACAGGACTGACCTGACCATGTCCCACATCCACACCCACAACTTGGGCAGCACCTTTTTTCAGAAGACAATCGGTAAAACCGCCAGTTGAAATTCCTACGTCCAGAATTTTCCAATCTTGGACAGCAATCTGTAGGTGTTCCAAAGCACCTTCCAATTTCAGACCGCCTCGCGACACGTAGCGATTCACAGGGCCATCCAGCACCTGGACGTCGGTATTTTCACTCACTGACAAGCTTGGCTTTTTTAAAGTTTTTTTCTGGGATTTTTCGTAAGTAAAAACCTGCCCCGCCTCAATCAGCTCTCGAG
>JBCECD010000224.1:0-3467 GCA_039206745.1 Bdellovibrio sp.
ATCTTAGACCTCGAAAAATTGGTGGCATGATGAATACACATTATTTGTTTCCAGGGAAGTTGGCGGCCTTCAAAGAAGAGACCGTGATCTCAACGCTATTGGGTTCGTGTGTGGCTGTGGCTATTCATGATCCCACCACGGGCATTGGAGGTCTCAATCACTATCTTCTGCCGGAGGGAATGCCTGAGGAAAGAGCCAATACACGCTATGGTGTCTTTGCAATTCCCATGCTGATAGATGAGTGTGTGCGCCTTGGCGCCAACCGCAGTAAACTGCAAGCCAAAGTCTATGGCGGTGGAAATGTGATCAGCGTCTCTCAGTTGGGAGACAGCATTGGTAAAAGAAATATTGAATTGGCAGAACAAATGCTGCGCGAAATGGGGATTCCTGTTATCGAAAAAAATATTGCGGGTGAATCGGCCCGCACTATCAAGATGAATACATCGAGCTTTGATGTGCTTCATCACTCTTCCAAAGACAGTGGCAGTGCGGAAAAGCCTGTGGATGTCTCGGGATTCCGCCCTCTGACTATCGCGAAGAATGTGAAAGTCCTGGTGGTGGATGATTCCGCGACAGTGCGCACACTCTTTACGAATATTTTTGCGAAGAGTGGCCTGGAGGTTGTCGGAGCCGCAGCAGATGCTTATCAGGCGCGAGAACTTATTTTGAGTAAAAAACCCGACGTCATGACTTTGGATATCGAGATGCCGAAAATGTCAGGTGTGATGTTTTTGGAAAAGATCATGAAACATCATCCTATTCCTGTGGTGATGGTATCCTCTCTGGCGAGCACAGGGGATGCCGCTCTGAAATCTTTGGAATTGGGAGCTGTGGAGTTTGTACACAAGCCCTCTCAATTTGATCCGGCTGTGCTTAAAGATTTGGCGGGCATGCTGGTGGATAAAGTGAAGGCCGCAGCGTCAGTCAATGTCTTGAAGAAAATTAAAGAGACTCCTGCGGTGATGGAGACTAAAACAGCGATCGTCAATACAACGCCTATTCGCAAGGCTGCTGAATTAAAAGTTGTGGTTTTAGGTGGAAATGCCGGCAGCGCGGATGCTTTAGAAAAGTTTATCAAAGGTCTGGCAGCGGATACACCACCTGTTGTGGTTTCTTGTAGTACCGTGGCGAACTTTGTTACAGCTTTTATTGGGAAGCTTAAAGTGGGTTCGAAGGTCACTCCTGTTGTCGCGAAGGATGGTGATTTTTTGCGAATGGGGCATGTCTACTTCATTCCTTCAGAGCACCATGGAAAAATTCAAACAGGATCCCATGGCCCTGCTTTAAGTATTCAAAAGGGAGCACCTGTGTGCTCACAACTTCCTTCAAGCAATGTGCTGTTCCAGTCAGCAGCGCAAAATTATACGAAGGGCGTTTACGCGGTTCTGCTGGGAGGTTTCGGCAGTGATGGCGTCGAAGGGCTTATGGAAGTTCAGAAAAAGGGCGGAGCCACAGTCGTACAACATCCCGAAGAAGCGCAGTTTCCCTATGGTCCGCAAAAAGCCATTGAGTTGGGTGTAGCCGACGAGATTCTCAAGGCCGATGCTTTGGCGGGCCGCTTGATGCAATATCGAAATCAGAACTTGTACTAATCTATGCTCAGAGGGGCGTGGAGAATTTGACAACGGGTTGAAAGCGTCAACAGTTTGGCGAAACGACCCGTCAAAGATTTGGATGTACTCAGTTCAAAACATGCGATTTAGCACGAGTTTTCACTTCACAATGAGGGCAGTAAGCCTCTTCTTTGACCTCTCCGCTGTCGTTGTCAGAAACATACTTGATCTCTAAAACGGTGTTGCAAAGTATGCAATTGTCTTGGGAATTGATAAACTCACGATGGCGAGGTGTATCTGATTTTTCAAAATAAGTGATCTTGCTTTCGTTCATGGCTGTCATCCTCTGGTCCTCGGTAATTCGGGAGTAACAGGATGCCGATGCAAAAGCTGTTCACAGGCCTAAGTCTTGGCGTATTTGAGGATCGTTTCCACTAAAGACGGAATCTGCACAGGCTTGGTCAAGTAGTCGGTGCATCCGGCATCTAAGCATAGATCGCGGTCGTCTTTCATCGCGTGAGCCGTCAAAGCGATGATAGGTTTTTTATAGCCGGCTTGGCGCAGCTTTTTGGTTGCTGTGTAGCCATCCATCACGGGCATTTGAATATCCATGAGGACCAGGTCGTGCTGGCCCTCGAGAGCTTTCTGGACTCCATCCTCGCCGTTTGCGGCACTAAAGAGAGTGGCCCCGCGACGGCTGAGAATCCTTTGAATCAGGAGACGATTGTCCTCGACGTCATCGACCAGCAAGATGGAGATATTACTTAATTGATGAGCATAGGGAGAGGCTTTCTCTCGATTTTCAGGAGCGGGCAGAGTTGGTGATCCTTCGGCTGTTTCAAACTGGATGCGCACAGAAAAAGTAGATCCCCGTCCAATCTGACTTTCCTGAAGAGTGACATCTCCCCTCATCAGTTGTGCCAACTTTTTAGATAACACCAAACCCAGACCTGTGCCTTCATATTTCCGAGTCACTGAACTGTCGATCTGACTGAAGGCCTGAAACAGGCGAGAGGCGCCGTCGGAAGATATTCCCACGCCCGTATCACGAATCGTGAAAAGCAAATGGGCGCCTGAGACTTCATAGGTCATACGAACAAAACCATGGTCCGTGAACTTAATGGCATTGCCCAGAATATTCGTGAGAATTTGGCGCAGTCGCAGAGCATCCGTCTCGATCATTTCGGGGACTGGTCCCTGTTTTTCAAATTCGATTTTGATATCTTTGTCGCCGCACCTGGCGATCATCAATAAACGCAGATCTTCGAGAAAAGAAGAAAGGGAAAAGGAATTCTTTTCTATCTGCAAGTGGCCGGCTTCGACTTTAGAGAGGTCGAGGATGTCATTGATGATATGAGTGAGGTTTTCCCCCGTACGATGAATAATATCGACATATTGCAGGCGTTCACTTTCTGAAAGATTTGGATCTTTCAGAAGATCAGAGAAGCCGATGATCGCACCCAGAGGAGTACGGATCTCATGACTCATATTTGCTAAGAAAAGACTCTTTAAGCGATTGGCCTGCTCGGCCTGCTGTCTTTCGCCAATACTGTTATGAAGATCGGCGGCCATTTTATTTAACGATTGCGCCAGCTGACCCAGCTCATCTCGTGAGCGGACAGGAACTTGAGTCTCAAATTTTCCCAGACCCACTTGCTGAGCTGCGGAACTGAGTTCATGCAATCCTTTGGAGAGATTGCGACTCAAGGTGATTGAAAGAAACAAACCGGTGCCCTCGACAATGAGAACCGCCAGAATCAGGACGAACATCAAGGTTCTCTCCAGCCAGCGGGAGCCTTCGCCCAGCACATAGGAAAAATCACCCTCCAGAACAGTGAGCTGATCGTTGAGTACATCAATTTTATCCAGCAAAGCGGTGATCTTTTTTTCAGGAGCGCGCTGACTGATCAGATG
>JBCECD010000225.1:0-3403 GCA_039206745.1 Bdellovibrio sp.
GCTTTGGGCATGGGTGGCTCGAGCACTTCAAACTCTCTTTTGGGTGCAACCGGAGCACAATCTTTGGCAAGTAAAATGACTGTATGGTCTGCGGTTATCTTCGCCATCACTTGTTTGACTCTGTCTATTTTGACAGCTTCGAAATCCAAGTCTGTTGTCGACTCTATGCCTTTGCCAACAGCTCCAGTCACAGCACCGGCTGTTCCTGAGTCCGCTCCTGCGGCGACCACTCCCGCAACGCCAGAAGCCGCGGCTCCCGCAGCTTCTGAAACCAAGTAATTTTAGTACATCTTCATAAAGTTCTTCGTTATAGTTGATCTATGGCGAAGAACAACTGGCTGATTCCTTCTTTAATTGTAGCGGGGCTTTTAAGCGTCGTTCTGTCTTTGATCATAGCTTCTCAAACTGAAAGACAAAAACCCGGGGCCCGCCCTCTGGCGCGCCTGCAACTGAACCTGGGCCAAGCCTCTGTACTCCGTCAAAACCTCACACAAAAAGAGATTCTCACTCGTCGCACCACTTTGTTTGCTCTGGACTCCGTGGAAACAGGAGCTGATGGCGATGTCACCATGGAGTTTGATTCGGGCCATCGCATTCGCGTTCCCGAAAACTCTTTGATCACCATCGACGCAGAGGCCGATCGCATTGTCTTGATTATAAAAAGAGGCGAGGTCCAAGTCGAAACCTTTGGCCGAGATGATCAAGTCTTTATCTCCGTTGAAGGAGTGCGCTGGAGTGCCGCTGACTACGAAAACAACTTCAAGAAGCAACAGTCTTCTGACACTCTTCCTGATTTGGTACCCACAGACACCTCTTCGACAAAATCTTCCAACACTCCCGGACTCACTTCGGATTTTATCCAGGATACTTTAAAAACTCAGCGCAATTCATTTTTTAAATGTTATACGCAATTGTTGCAGAAAACTCCGGGCGTGGTGGGACAGGCATCTCTGAGTTTCACTATCGAACGCACAGGAAAAGTCAGCCAAGCGGAAATCTCCTCTTCCAGCATTGCCGATACGAATTTTAAAAAATGCCTGGTGGATGCTGTGAAAAGAGTGGAGTTTAAATCCTTTGAGGGAGATGCCATTTCCACCATCTTCCCTCTTCGCTTCGAATAAAATCAGCTTTCGTTCAACGATAGTCGTGCAGATAATCAATGCGATCAGGAATCCACGGTTCGTGAACACCTTCCATCTCAAACACTCGTCCATTCTGCACCGTCTTCTCTTTTAATGGCGAAACTGAAGGCTCATAGGAAGCATGTAAAAGACCTTTTTCAATCAGAAACGGACGAATCTCCATGTAAGCTCTTTCGCCAATCACACCGCGACGGATGAACTCATCAAAGCTTTTCATCAGCTCTTCGGGCGTATAACCATAGTTGTAAATCATATCCTGCAAAATACCGTAGATCCCCTCAAGCCCCAAACGATGATCTTGATAAAGATCCAAAGCCACTTGGAAAGTATTGTATGTCGCCAAAGTTCGACGCCCAAATTTTAAATAGTAATCAGGGTCCGTGTCCGTCGCCAGATTGATATAAATTTTTTCCACAGGATCATTTTCAGGGATGTAAGCTTGGATTTCTAAAATCGTGTTCACCTGCTCCCCGGTGACATTCATCTTCTCCAAAGTGGTGCGAATGTCATGAGCGCCCATTCGGCGCGAACAAATATCTGAATACAAATTGTAGATAATAGCATCTGTCTCGCTGTCATCTCCCCAAAAAATCTGCCTGACATTTTCAGAAAGCCGTGTGCGCAATTGCAGCAGTGCCTGCAATTTATATCCCACTTGTTTGGTCAAACGCCAAAATCTTCCCGGGCGCAGATTGGCCAGATTGTCTTTATAAAAACAGCCAAAGGGACGGATATTATCCAAGGCGAACTTTTCGGAGATCCGCTCCTCCATTTGCGGCGGCGACGCCGAAATGAAATAGATCGGGAAATACATGTAACCTTTTTCTCTTTTCCGATATTCAGAAAGATTTTGAATCAGAGTGTTCGTACCAGGAATATTTTTTTTATTCAGAGCCCGCTCGAGAACTGTCGTCAACAATCCCGAAAGAGAGTCAATTGTCGTATCGAGATAAGTCTTATCGATATCCCAGACAAAGACTTCTTCATGGCTCTTCTCCATGCCTTCCGAGACATAGCGAAAGAAAACCACATCACCATTCATTTCACTGCGTTCACGCCAATCAGCCATGAGACGAGTCTGACAGACTTCTCATCCTTCGTCAAAAGCATCCGCTATCAGCTTTCGGTTCTGAGGGCGGCAGACAAGCCTGCTGAACACTCGAGCATCTCACCCGCAAGTGGAAGTGGTTGTTATGATTATTTTCTATTGTGATGCGCGCCAAAGTCTCAAAAGCCAGCCCCTGCTTCTGTCCTTTTTTAATCTCACCGCTCTTAATCGCCATAGCACACAGACTCTTTTTCAGAACCGAGTGAACCAAGATGCGATTGACAAAGCCTGTTTGCACCAAGTGCTTAAAAAGCTTCCACTGCGTTTCCGCCATCCAATCACCATGCGTTTTGTTGACAACCACTGCCGAGGGGAAGTGTCCCTGAAATTGAGGGTTATCAAAGTAATACGCCACGTCGACATCCAGTCCATTTTGATGGGACTTATGCGGTGACAAATATCCGCCTTTTTTCTTCGACAGATCTGAGATAGGGAGAACATAATCAGGGATTTCTTTCTTCGTGAACTCACCCATCACCTTCACGATATACGCCAGCTCATTACTCCCGTAATAGCGTTTTTCTTTCGGGTAACGAATAGTGAAGCCCGCAGGCGTATGTTTTTTTTCATACTCCAAAAGATTCACGGGATTTTCCAACCGCCCCCCATTCACCGCTCCAATCACCTGACGAATAGACTCCGGCTCCGTCACTGGAGCAACAGGAGTTTGAGGTTGCGGAGACGGGTCCTCGGGATTTTTCTTCCCGGGTTTGTCAGGTTGTGGCGGCTCCGACTGCGGTGCCTCTTCCTTTGGTTTCGGAGGGGGTTCCTTTTTAGGCTGTCCCGGAGTCTCTTGCGCTGGCGCTTCTTTCGGCGACGAGTCCTTGGGAGGAACTTCCTTCACCACATTATTTCCTGGAGAAGAACCTCCCGATTTTCCTTCCGGCTTAATATCCAAAATATTGCGAATATCTTCCTTCACACTTCCAATATACGGAGCCGGGGGCGTCTCTTCATAGTCGGAACCACCGTGAACCTCTTTTTCTTCAGTTTCTTGAGTCGCCTCTGCGCCGTCCTCATCGTCTTCGCCTTCCTCGTCCTCTGCGGATGCGCTGCCTTTTAAAGGCTCTCCAGGTGCTGGAGTTGTCGTGGTAGGAGAAGCTGCTTTGTTCACGGCAGGAGCCTCTTGTTGAGCCTCGACCTGATGATGATA
>JBCECD010000226.1:0-3385 GCA_039206745.1 Bdellovibrio sp.
GTATAAGCCTGCTCACACCCTTTATCACGAAACTCAGGTGTCCACTCTTTCACTAAAGGGTGATTACAGATAAAACTTCTCTCCGCCTCATCAAAACCATCTGCCATGAAAGGAACTGAAGACTGTCCTGAGGAAACCAAGCCTACTCCAGACAGGGTTTTTCCCACCATTTCCACACCTTGATGAGAGCGCACAAACTCTTCCACGGCCTGTACTTGATCTGGTTTTAAAAGAAACTTCTTAGGCGATTGCGAAAAACCTTCCGCCCCATTCTTGGCATAAATGGAAATATGACCACTTTGATTCAGATAAATTGTTTGAGTGTAAATCAGACGCTCTACGCGAAACAGATAGCCACCAATCAAAGCCAAACCGGTAAAGCCAAAAATCAGTGCTGACATCGTCACCACCGTTCGGCGTAGATTGCGGAATAGGTTGCGAGCCGCCCATTTCCAGTCCATCATCCCTGAATCCGTCCATCCTGAATTCTCAGCACTTTATTCACACGACCAATCAGTTTTTCATCGTGGGTGCTGAATAAAAAAGTTGTGCCTTTATCTTTATTCAATTTCAAAAGCAGATCGATAATCGTATGCGCTGTCTGCGAATCGAGATTCGCCGTAGGCTCATCCGCCAAGACCAAACCCGGTTTGTTCACCAGAGCTCGAGCAATCGCCACCCGTTGTCTTTGTCCTCCAGAAAGTTTATTAGGAAGACTGTCCCGGTATTTTAAAAGATCCACATCCTTCAAAACCTCATCGACCGCTTTTTGCCGCTCTTCCAAGGTCATCTTTTTTTGCACAAGCAAAGGCAGCTCGACGTTCTCATAGACAGAGAGAACCGGAATCAAATTGAAGGACTGAAAAATAAATCCGATCTTTTCATTTCTCAGAATGCATTTTTCCGGCTCACTGCGATTTGAAGCCGCCTCACCTTCAATAAGAATTTGCCCGGCATCGGGCTCATCAATGCAACCGATGAGGTTCATCAATGTCGATTTCCCCGCACCGGAACTGCCGACAATGGCAGTGAAATCGCCCTTATTGATTTTTAAATCCACCCCTTTGAGAGCCTGAACGACAGTCTCCCCCAAAGGATAGGCCTTATGCACTTCGCGAAGTTCGACAATTGGTGATTCATTCATAAGACTGATTACACTAAAAAGAAAAATGGGGCGGGAGTAAAATCTATCACTCTCCCCGCCGATCCCGACTTTGAGCGGGATCTAAACAGATTTTTGGAAAATCCAATACGGACTTTGGGCCTTAAGTATTCTCAATTGAAATGTTTCAGCCAGCCACTTCATCGTTCTCTCGGAGTAAAAAGTGACATGAGTGGGGTCTCGTCGATAATGCCAATCATGAAACGCGGCCTCGCCCTTGTGAGCCGAAGTCATGATTCCCAGCAGACCTCGCGGACGCAAAAGATGAATCATCACGGAGATGCTCTGGGCAGGATTGTAAAAATGCTCCCACACCTCCGTGGCTGTGACCACATGATAGGTGCGCTCTAAAACAGATGTGTCGGGAAAATAAAAAGGATCGTAATGAGAAGTCTGCAACCCCTCTTGCTGCATCAGTTGCGACAATATCGCTGATGGTCCACATCCATAGTCCAAGGCCGTCAGCGGTTTCGTGGCGCTTTGAGTGGTTTGTAAAATCTCATTTAAACTCTGTAGCAAAGGAGAAAGAAAAGCGCGATGCCCTTCTCCTGCGGCCTCGCGATGGAGATCATAGCGTTGCCGTTCCTCAAAAGCACTCAGACGCTGTGACGGATGCATCGCAATCACATCGCAGTTCTGACAGATGAAATAATTTTTCTCTGGCTTCTTCTGCACGATAAAAGAATGAGTCTGTGAAGACTGACACAACAAACAGTTCATACTAAGAGAAACCTTGTCTTCCCCACTCTCTTATGTCAAAAACAATTATGGCAAAAGTTTTAATCTACAAAAAAGACCCTTGTCCTTATTGCGATCGCGCGATTCAATTCCTCAAAAACCGTGATATTGCCTTTGATATGGTGGATCTCACTGACAAGCCGGAAGAGATTGAAAAGATCAAACAAGAAACAGGCTGGAGAACAGTTCCTATCATCCTTATCAATGGCAAGTTGATCGGGGGTTACACGGATCTCAAAACTCTCGATGATGAGGGAAAGCTCATGCCTCTTTTGGCAGATCATTGATTTTTTACTGACGCAATTCCGTGCGAGGGCTCATTTCCACGGATTGGGCAAAGAACTTCTCAACAAATTGAGACATCTCCTCTGTTGTTCGCGCCTTGGCACACAAACCGCCTAAGGCATTGCCAAAGGGCAACCATACACCTGTTGTGCGTACATAAAAGCGAACTTTACGCAGAGCCAAGTCTTCGCCAAAATATTGACGACTTAAAACAATCAAACGCAGCAGGCATTTGCCGTACTCCTGCCCTTCTTCTTGGCGAGTGCGCGGAGCTTTTTGTCCAGCTTTTCCAGGAGGAGGTGCAAATCCCAACTCTTCTCCCAATTGCCACATCATCCACGGGCGAGCCGCCAAACCTCGCCCTGCCATTGCCAGCTCACATCCCGTTTCTTCCAACATAGCCAGAGCGTCTTCCACGGTTTGCACATCACCATTACCCACTACCGGAAAATCCACAGCTTCATGCAGCTGTCGAATCTGCTCCCAATCAGCCCAACCTCTTCTTTTTTGCGCAGCCGTGCGCGGATGCAAACACACCCAACTGGCTCCCGATTTCCGCAGTCCTTCGACAAAACTCAAAAGCTCGGAAAAATCTTTGCCACTCCCTACAGCCCGCAGCTTCACACTGACAGGCACAGAGGAATTTTGCACTGTCATGCGCACAACTTCCGCGGCATAGGAAGGATCACCCATCAAAGCCACTCCGTAATTATGCTTTAAAGCCTTTTGCACTGGACATCCCATGTTGATGTCGATGGCCTCAGCCCCCCACTCAATGAGGCGCTTCACACTTTGAATGATAGGCTCTTCCTCATTGCCCAGAATTTGCGGCACCAAACCATCTTCACGAGCAGCCCGCAACGTCTCGGGAGTTTTTTCTAAATTTTCAGAGGGAATGCGCCGTGAATTGAGCATCTCTGTCGGCCACAGAGTGTAAGCCCCCTCGGGAAGATAATCCCGGATCACTTCACGAAGAGCGACATGAGTAAGCCCCACCATAGGAGCCAAACACAGAGGAAAGTTGACCTTCCCTCCCAACAGAGGACGCTGCTGAAGACGCTTGGTTATTGCGTGACTTGTCGAGCCGGAATCCATTTTTTTACAGCCTCATAGCCGCCAAACAGCACTCCGGAAAAAAATAAATCACCTAGTACTTGATTCTCAAAGAAAGGCAATGCCGCCACATAGGACTGAGCCAAG
>JBCECD010000227.1:0-1859 GCA_039206745.1 Bdellovibrio sp.
TCTTACATGCGTAGAACAGGGCTCCCACTGAAGAAAGAGCCGCAAATAAAATCGTCAACTCGAAAATGATAGGAATGAAGGCCGGCAAAGAGAAGAACGGCTTACCACCGACATTCACCGCCCAGTTCACAGCCGAAGTCCACCAAGTCAAAAGCAGACCTGACGACAATCCCACAACACCCGCAGTGAACGTGACGTAAGGAATCCAAGATCTCTTAATACCGCAAGCCTCTTCCATACCATGCACAGGATAAGCGGAAATCGCTTCAAACTTTGTGAAACCTGCTTCACGAGTCTTGCGCGCCGCTTTGAGCACCAGCCCTTCATCAGTCCAGATGCCGGCAATACCTTTTGTATAAGCAGCCATTAGTGGTGCCCTCCTTTATTATCATAGCCCACATTCAATACAGGCTTCACTTCGGCAATGGAAACCGCCGGGAACAAACGAAGATACAACAAGAATAAAGTCAGGAACATCCCGAAGGAGCCAACCAAAACCCCCGTATCAAACCACGACCAGGCGTACATACCCCAGCTCGATGGCAAGAAGTCACGGTGCAAAGAGGTGACAGTGATCACGAAACGCTCAAACCACATTCCGATATTCACAAAGATAGAAACAACGAACATCACCGGGATTGAACGGCGCATCTTTTTGAACCAGAACAATTGCGGGATCAACACGTTACAAGAAACCATCACCCAGTAAGACCAACCATAAGGTCCAAAGGCACGATTCACGAATACGAAGCGCTCATACTGATTACCAGAGTACCAAGCGATGAAGAATTCTGAAGCGTAGGCATAACCGACCAACATACCTGTGGTCATGATGATCTTATTCATCACTTCCATGTGGTCCATTGTCACATAGTTTTTAAACTCAGGGAAACCGATACGAACCAAAGTCATCAGCGTCACAACCATGGCGAAACCCGAGAAGATCGCTCCCGCAACAAAGTACGGAGGGAAGATCGTCGTATGCCATCCCGGAAGATGTGAAACCGCGAAGTCGAAAGAGACGATAGTATGAACAGAAAGAACAAGTGGAGTCGAAAGACCCGCCAAAATCAAATACACCATTTCATAGTGGCTCCAGTTGCGAGCCGTTCCACGCCAGCCCAAAGACAGAGCCCCGTAAACTGTTTTACGGATTTTATTTTTCGCACGATCTTTAATAGTGGCGAAGTCAGGAACCAAACCGATATACCAGAACACCATGGATACTGTCGCGTATGTCGAAACCGCGAAAACGTCCCACAACAAAGGCGAACGGAAGTTCACCCAGAGAGGTCCCCGCTGATTCGGATAAGGGAATAACCAGTAGTCCAACCAAGGACGTCCTGTATGCAACAAGGGGAACAAACCCGCCGTCATCACGGCAAAGACCGTCATGGCTTCAGCTGTTCGCGCGACAGAGGTTCTCCATTTTTGACGGAAGAGGAACAGAACCGCTGAAATCAAAGTTCCAGCATGGCCGATACCGATCCAAAAAACGAAGGTCACGATCATCGTTCCCCAGAAGACCGGACTGTTCACACCCAGCAAACCAATACCGATACCCACAACCGATGCGAGAATAGCGATGTAAAACAGCAAAAGAGTTTTCGCTCCCAAGAACATTCCCACCCAACCTTTGGACGGGAATCTCTCGATAGGAGCGCAGATGTCATCAGTTACATCTTTTAAAGACTTATTGCCAAGGACTAATGGACTACGCTTGATCATGAGTGCTCACCTTGTTTTGCAGTACCGTGACCGTCATGGCCACCAGTTGATTCTTTATCATTGTTACGGATTTTGGAAAGATAGCGCACAGATGGTTTTGCATGCCATTCTTCCAACAGAGCGTACGAACG
>JBCECD010000227.1:1869-3357 GCA_039206745.1 Bdellovibrio sp.
TACGAACGCTCTTCAGATTTGAAGATCTTCGCCACTTCACTGTTCGGATCGTTCAAGTCACCAAACACAATACCTCCTGCTGGGCAGGCTGTTTGGCAGGCCACTTTGACATCTCCGTCTTTCAATCCACGCTTCTCATTGCGAGCCACTGTCTTCGCATCCTGGATACGTTGTACGCAGAACGTACATTTTTCCATGACCCCACGAACCCGTGTCCCAACCGATGGATTCAAAGCCATGTGCAATGGCTTCTCGATCAGCTTCGCATAGTTAAACCAGTTGAAGCGACGAACTTTGTAAGGACAGTTATTCGCGCAGTAACGAGTTCCCACACAGCGGTTGTAGACCATGTCATTCAATCCCTCATCCGAGTGGACTGTCGCCAAGACAGGACATACTGTCTCGCACGGAGCATTGTCACAGTGTTGACACATAACCGGTTGGAAGACCGCTTCGGCATCAGCCGGATTGCCCGTGTAATAACGGTCAATCCGCAGCCAGTGCATTTCACGACCTTCGAGAACATATTTTTTACCGACAACAGTGATGTTGTTTTCAGATTGGCAGGCCACAACACAAGCAGAACAGCCTGTGCAAGTATGCAGATCTACAGCCATCCCCCACTTGTGTCCGCTGTACTCGTGTCCAGACCAGATCGACCAAGTGTGATGACGGTGAATGCCTGCATCTTTTTTCTTATTGTAGTCTTTCAAAGTCGCTTCCGCGACGATGTTACGACCTTCCATAGAGTGGTGCCCCTGCGTGCAAGCCAACTCATATCTTTTATTCAATTTTGAGAATGTCGCCGTTTGACCGGAGAACACCACTTTGCCATCGCGAAGAGCCATCAATGCAAAAGCATTTTTACCAATGCCATTACCGACTTTTCCCACTCGCGTGCGACCGAAGCCCACAGCAATAGCCAGAACATCGTCATGCAATCCTGGCTGGATGTGCACCGGTAATTCCACTTTCTTACCACCGATGGTCAGCTCCACCACAGAGGATTCTCTCAAGTTGTGTTTCTCAGCTGTCGCCAAAGAAACCATCACATAGTTATCCCAAACAATTTTAGTCACAGGATCTGGCAGTTCATGCAACCAAGAGACGTTATTCAAAGAACCGTCACCCATTTGCGATGTTGAGTAGAGAACCACTTCAAAACCTGATGCCACCGCCGCAGGTTTAATAGAAGACAGAGCCTCCACACGGAAAGAGCGCACCCCAGAGCCTTTATTGATTTCGCCGGCAAAACCTGCCTGCATAGTCTCTTGCCAGAAGTCCTCAAAGTCTTTACCACGACCCACTTTAGGATGAACATCCGACTTCCAGAAAACTCGCAGATAGTCGTAGAATGTCTCATAGTCACGCAGACGAGCCGGCCCTTGATTTGCCAGATAAGCCCAGGTCATCAAAGACAATTGGAAAGAACGCGTATCATACATAGGACGGATCGCAGGTTGGCAGATCGTGTATACACCCGCCGCC
>JBCECD010000228.1:0-3276 GCA_039206745.1 Bdellovibrio sp.
ATGAATATTTAATTCCGTTCCTGAATCGCTCCCTGCACTCCGATGATTACAAGGTTTTTTCTCTGGCCGGTGACGCTTCCAACAGACGCTACTATCGAGTTGTACTCGATCATCGTTCCTGGGTGCTAATGCGTTGGGAACCCTTTCAACCAGATAACTATCCCTTCCTGAGTGTTCTGCATCACTTCGCCAAAAACGGTGTCAATGTTCCTGAAGTGGTCGCCCTGTCTCCTGAAGAAGGACTCGTTTTGCTCGAGGATCTCGGCGACCTCACCCTCGAACGTAAATTCTGGGAAAGTCAAAATCAAGACGCCGCCATGGATTTTTATAAAATGGCCGTCGATGAAATTGTTAAAATTCATCACCCCGCCACCTTGAATAAATCTGACTGCACAGCTTTTAAAATTCAGTTCGATACAGAAAAATTTTTGTGGGAGATGAACTACGGAAAAGACAATCTCATCTCCGGAATTCTCAAGTTTTCATTCAACGATTCCCTGCAAAAAGAAATATCCGATATCTTTCTCGATATCTGCTCACGCTTGCACAAAGAACCCAAAAGAATTGCTCACCGCGATTACCACTCCCGCAATCTTATGATCAAACTCGATCGCATGAGCGTGATCGACTTTCAAGACGCACGCCTGGGCCCGATTCAGTATGATCTCGTCAGCCTGATGCGCGATTCCTATGTCGATATGAGTGATAATATGGCAGGTGCCTTGATTGATTACTACCTGGAGCGCTCCAAAGAGTACTTGCCAGCGGATTTTTCACGCGATCATTTTGATAGAATCTATGAGTTGCAGTCCATCCAACGTTGCTTCAAGGCTTGTGGTAGCTTTGCCAGCTTCTTTCATCAACGCCAGGATCGACGGTATTTAAAATATCTGCCAGGAACTTTACGTCGCGTGATCAAGGCCATCAATGAATTCCCTGAGTATAAGGTCTTTGCCGATGTTTTGATTGACTCAGGCGCCCTGGAAAGAAAGTACGAATCCCTATGAACGTCATGCTCCTGGCAGCAGGCGAAGGCACACGTCTTCGTCCCTACACTCTCACTGTACCCAAACCCGCCATGCCTTTCCTGGGAGTTCCCCTGGCCGCCCATGCTCTGAGCTTTCTGCACTCGCTATCCATTGATAAATTGGTGGTGAACACATATCACCTGCCAGAAAAAATCCACGAACTTTTCCACAGCTTTTCCGCTTACTCGTCTCATTTACATTTTTCCGATGAAAAAGGTGAACTTCTCGGGAGCGGCGGCGGACTCGGCAACGCTCGCTCACACTTTATTCATGGCGGTGATTTTGTTCTCATGAATGCAGATGAAGTCATCCTGCCCCAAGATCCGCTCATTATGCAAAAGGCTCTCGAACAACATCGTCAGTCTCAGGCCCTGGCCACTTTGATGGTGATGGAACATCCTGGTGTCGGCTCTCAGTTTGGCGGCGTTTGGACTTCGTCAGACTCTCGCACCGTTGCAGGGTTTGGCAAAACCCCTCCCTCCGCAAACACCAAAGGCTGGCACTTTGTCGGCGTGCAAATTCTTTCAGATCGGGTTTTTAAATATATTCCCGCTTCAGGTCCCTCTAATATTCTCTACGATTGCTTAGTGCAGGGAATTCAGAACGGCGAGCGCGTTGAAGCCTTTCCTTTTCAATGCACTTGGTTTGAAACCGGCAACCCCCAGGATTTTTTTGCTGCGGAGAAAGAATGTCAGAACTTTTTAAAATCTTCCTCTGAAGATTACCGTAAGCATGCTTTGCAAAAATGCCTATCTCTTTTTTCTCCCTTAAAATAAGATCACAGCAAAGATGTCATCACCCTTTCCTCTTAGGGGACAATTTTTTCTGAAGAGTTTTGCGTTCAGCTGCACTCAACTCATCCTCACTGATCCAATCATCGATTTGCTTATCATCGTAATAATCCACTTCGATGACCTGGGCCGGTTTTAAAACGAGCTCTCCATTGCGCTCCTCTAAGACAATGACGCCCCCATCAACAATTTTATATTTTTTTCGAATTTCTGAGGGCAGAGTGATTTGCCCTCTCCCCGAAATAAGAAGATTTGTCTTCATAAAGCCTCCAGATGCAGAAAATCAGAAAATCAGAAAATCTGCAATCAGAGGGCGCTTAATTATAAGTAATTGATATGACTTATTTTTTAAGGGCCAGCTCTGCGTCGGTATAGAAGGACTCCTGGCTCTCTTTTACTTTGTAGCGTCGAGACATCATCAAGAAGATGCTGTCAGCAGCTACACCAATGGGTTCCCCATTATAGTTTTTTTGCATTCCGGCCAACGCTGACGGGTCTCTGTCGATTCCCACTTTGCTCCGACCAGCGAGGGCTGCTGAAGAAAAACCATCACTCTCCGACGAGGCTAAGGAATCGGGACCTTTTAAACTGCCGCCGCCACCTTCTTCGAAACCGTTTGTCGCCGTCGCGGAACCGAGTTTCATTTTTTCTACTTTTTCAGCGGCCTTTTTTTCAATCGCAGCATTGAGACTCTTCAACGAATCAATATTGCTTTGAGAAAGTCCCGCTGCTGCCATTGCAGAATCAGAAGAAACATCTGAAAGAGAATAGGTCTTGCCATTGACTGTTGCCGTCCCGTCTTTTGTATTAATAATTCCGGCCTTTTCCAACTTAGCCAGATCATCTTGAGCCGCTTTTAGAATAGCTGAAACTTCAGGATTTGTGTCAGCAACACCATAAGAGGTGCCCAAGCCATCTGTATTAAAGCCAGTCAGAGCTGCGGAACTTGCTGTCTTGCCATCTGCACCTCCCTGCTGCAAAGACAACATTCCTAACATCACTTCCATCACTCCCTGCAAAAATTTTCCGCAATTGCCATGGGAAAAACAAGGCGATGAACCAGCCGAAATATTTTGCGTTCCGACTGTTATATAAAGTCCCCCCGTCACATAAGACATAGCCTGTCCCACAGTGTTGGCATCACTGGTCTGATCTGCTGAATCATTAACCGAGCCCGCTTCTGTTCGCAGCGGAACTCCTGAGGTGATTAAAGAGCCTGCTAAAACTAATTTGAATAATGAATTTTTCATATCAGCGCACCCCATTTTAATTGCCAAGCAAAGAACTCTTATTATCTTGATAACGATCTTTGACTTTTTCCCAGTTTGATTTTCCCGCTTGTCCCGTCACTTCTTTTTTCCAAGCCTGCTCTCCCAGCATGCCGCGATTGGGATCTTTAGATCCTCCTGGCATATACTCTTTGTAGTTCTCAGAGTCTCCACGACCACTGCCAAAGC
>JBCECD010000229.1:0-3265 GCA_039206745.1 Bdellovibrio sp.
GAATATTATTAATGCCCTCGATATCAGGTTTGGGAGCTTTGTTTAAAAACTGCCGAGCATAATTGGACATGCTTTCGATAAAGCGACGCTGCCCTTCGGCGAAAAGAGTTTCGAAGGCGAGCGAGGATTTCCCCGAACCACTGGGACCACAAACCACTGTCATCGAGCCGACAGGAATTCTGACCTCAATGTTTTTCAAATTGTTTTGTTTCACCCCCCAGAGGTGAATATCTTTCATTCAGAGAGATCCTGTTTGTAAAAGTCTGTGGCTTCTTCCGCTTTGTTGGAGGAAAGAGTGGGCTCTGTTCCTTCGACGAAAGCCTGACGAGTGATCCGTTTTGTTGTTGCCGAAGCCAGTTTACCCGTCTCGCTATCAATATTAGCGAAGACGATACCTTCGGGCACGGGGAAAGTCATCTGAGGAAGTCCTTCGTGAGCGGCTTTCATATAGCCCACCCAAATAGGTAACGCCGCACGTCCACCCACTTCGCCTTTACCGATGCTGCGTTCTTTGTCAAAACCCACCCAAACACCTGTTGCGATTTGTGGTGTATAGCCGATAAACCACGCGTCAAAGTAATTATTGGTAGAGCCTGTTTTGCCAGCCACTTCACGTCCTGTGGCGCGCGCTCTGCCGCCGGTTCCACTTGGATCTTCGACGACGCCTTTCAAAAGAGTTGTCATAACATAAGCTGTAGTCGGTCGAATCAATTGATCTGGATCTTGAAAGAAAATATTCTCATCCAACTTAACAGATTTGGAGTCTTTGCTCTTCATCTCTTCCATTTTTACAGGATCACTCACGATATCCAGATACTCTTTGCGTCGTTGTTCAAAGCCTTCTCCGACAGCATTGATTTCTTTTTCGAAGCGCTTGTCTAAACTGATGGTTTGCAAAAGCGGAGTGCCTTGAGCGTCGTCGACTTTGTGAATAAGCAAAGGGGCGATCCGTTTTCCAAGTCGTCCAAATTCAGCAAACACTTTTGTCATTTCATAGAGAGTGACACTGCTGGAGCCCAAGGCCAGAGTGAAGTCTGGATTCAGAGGACTGTAAATACCCAAGCGCCGTGCATACTCCGTTGCCCATGGTACACCAATATCTTCGATGATTTTCACAGTCGGAATATTCAGTGATTTAATCAAAGCATTGCGGAAAGGAATATCTCCACCAAAACTTTTCGAGTGATTGGATGGCTTCCACACTTTCGGATCGCCTTGTCCTTCAGCATCGTCAGCATTGCCTTCTTCAAAAACAATCGGTGCATCCATGATCGGAGTGGCCGGAGTGTAACCTTTGTCGAGAGCGGAGGCATAGACAATCGCTTTAAAAGCAGATCCCGTTTGGCGAGGGGCCTGAATTGCGCGATTGAATTCACTCTTGCTGAAATTGGATCCGCCCACCATGGCCAAGATGTCCTGATTTTCCTGATCAAAAGAAATCAAGGCTCCTTCAACCTGTGGTTCCTGATCGAGCTCGAGAGCCAGATACTTGCTGAAATCAGGTAAATCCGGTGTCGGAGTTCCTTTCTTCACGACTGCGGGTTGCAGACGTTGAGATGAAAATTTATCGCCGACAACTTTGACTAAAATCACATCCCCTTTTTTTAGGGCTTCGGAAGGTTTCTTGATGGCGGCTAAATCCCAGCGCATTTCGCTGTCAGGTTTGCGTGCCCAGGTCATGCTGTCGAGATCAATCAAGCCCTGACTTTCGGGCAAAGCGACATAGGTCAAACCTAACTTATCATCGACCTTTTCCACCACGGCCTGAACTGTATCCTGTAATTTGATATAAGCGGGGAGCAGGGGATGTTCCTTTTCATCTTTGGCATTTTTCACTGGAACAATATCGGCAAATTTTCCCTCGGGCAGAATGATTCGCTCTGGTGTGAAATCGAGAATGAGTTTCTTCTGAGTGTCTTTAAGATAATTCTCAACATCCTCAGCTTCTGAGATATTTTTAAGCGGACCGCGGAAGCCTTGGCGTTTATCCAATCCCTTGAGCCCCGCTGTTACTGCTTCTTGAGCTGCCAGTTGGCGGGTCAGATCCAAACCGGTATGGATTTTCAACCCTTTATCCAACACCATATTCTCTCCGAGTTGAGCGACCAGCAGCTGCCGGATCGTCTCGAGGTAAAAAGGAGCGAACTCTTCATAGTTTTCCCGTACATAAACCTTCACAGGCTCTTTAATGGCTGCGTCTGACTCTTCACGAGTGATATAGTTGACGTCGGCCATACGGCGCAGAACATAGGTCTGACGTTCTTTCGCTCTCTGAGGATTGCGTACAGGGCTGTAGGCGCTCGGAGCTTGAGGGAGACCTGCAAGGATGGCCATTTCAGGCAGAGTTAATTGACTGACCGGTTTACGGTAATAAGTTTGTGCGGCCTGTTCAACACCGTAAGCGCCTTGTCCGAAATAAATCTGATTCAGATAGAGAAAGAGAATATCCTCTTTGCTGAGATTCTTCTCCATTTCCAACGCCAGTAAAATATCCCGCAGCTTGCGCGTGAAGGTTTTTTCCGGATCATTCAAGAGCAAAGTCTTGGCCACCTGTTGAGTGATCGTTGACCCCCCTTGCACAGAGCGACCTGCTCGCAAATTCGCCAGAGCCGCACGGAAGATGGCTTGGAGGTTGATGCCTTTATGTTGGAAGAATTGATCATCTTCGGCGGCCAGAAAGGCATTGACTAAGTTTTTGGGAATTTTATCGTAGGGTACAAGAGTGCGGCGCTCACGGAAAAACTCACCGATTTTTTTTCCCTTGCGATCATAAACCTGACTGACAAGCAGAGGTTGATAATCTTTGACAGTGATCAATTGCGGGAGCGACGACTGGACTGATTTGACAATCAGGTATGCACTTAAAATACCCACTAAACCCAGGGCCACCACAAATAACAGAATCTTTTTTAACACAAAGGAGCTCCTTGAAGGCTCCCATGTTAGCAGGACGGTAGGGAATGGTCCAGTCTTGCTCGGAGCAGGACTGGGCCGAGGGCGGGGCGAGTTAGCGGACGGAGTTTTGGTAAGTTTTAATGGTTTTTGCCGCTTCAGCTTTATTCAGGCCTATCGTATCCAGACAAGCTTTAGTGTTAGTACTGGTGCCATCGGTGGAGACCTTAATGGATTCAGCCGCTCTCAGAGCACTTTCCATCTCTGAAATGGCGGAACTGATATCTGCAGAAGCCTCTGAAGGACTGTAGGTCGCGCCTTCTTTAGGGGCGAAGCCCAAAGTATCCAGAGAAGCATTCGCATTATTGAGAGC
>JBCECD010000230.1:0-1423 GCA_039206745.1 Bdellovibrio sp.
GTGTGGGGGCCTTTGGCGCAGCCATGTTCCATCTTATGACTCATGCTTTCTTTAAGGCTTTGATGTTCTTGGGTTCTGGTTCTGTGATCCATGCGATGCATGAAGAGCAGGATATACGCAAGATGGGCGCGCTTAAAAAGTATATGCCGATCACCCACATTACTTTCTTGTTGGGATGGCTGGCGATTATTGGAATGCCGCCATTTGCAGGGTTTTTCTCTAAGGATGAAATCTTGGCCTATGCGTTCCACTCTCCGTTCGGTTCGCCTGTTCTGTGGGCCATGGGGGCTTTGGGTGCGACATTGACGGCATTTTATATGACTCGTTTGATGGCGTTGACTTTCTGGGGTTCAAGCCGCGTTCCAAGCGATGTGCACCCGCATGAGTCTCCTGCGTTGATGACCATCCCTTTGATTGTTCTGGCGGTCTTGTCAGTGATTGGTGGTTGGATTGGTATTCCGCATGTGATTGGTGAGCAGTTGGGACATCTTCCTAACGTGTGGGAGCATTGGTTGCATCCTCTGATCAGTCCTATTCCGGGCTGGCAGCCGCTGGATCACGCGACGGAGTGGACTTTGATGGGAGTTTCTGTCGGTTTGGCTTTGATCTCTGCGATCGTGGCCTATCAGTTCTATGTGAAGTCACCTGAAACTCCGAAAAAAATTGCGGAGAGTATCAAGCCTGTCTACAACTTGGTTTATAACAAATATTTTGTGGATGAAGCGTATTTTGGTGGAATTATCAATCCGCTGATCTCTCTCAGCCGCAATGTTTGGTATTACATCGACGTGAATTTTATCGACAAGGCGACTTATTTGGCGGGCGATTTGATGCGCGGAATGGGTTCTTTTGTTCGTTCTATTCAAACCGGCAATATGCAGCAGTATGCGATGTACATTGGTATTGGTGTGGTCGTGGCTCTTTCTTTCGTGATCATGAGGTAATTGTATGATCTTAAGTAGCATCGTTTTTCTACCCCTCTTGTTCGCTTTGATTGTGGTCTTGTGGCCGAAATCAAATTCCATCCGCCATTTAGCATTGGGATTCTCAGTGATTGAGTTCCTTCTGAGCTTGTCTCTGTTGCAGCAGTTCAATCCTTCTTCGTCGGGTCTGCAAATGGTTGAGAAGTTCATGTGGATTGAGCGCTTCGGCATTCAATACTTTATGGGTATTGATGGGATTTCGTTGTGGCTGGTTCTTCTGACGACATTCTTGACTCCGATTATTATTCTGGCGAGCTGGACGGCGATCTCTGAGCGCGTGAAAGGTTTTCATGTTGCTTTGTTTGTATTGCAAACAGCGATGTTGGGAACATTCTTGGCAATGGATGCGATCTTCTTCTACGTCTTCTGGGAGTTGTCGCTGGTGCCAATGTATTTCATGGTCGGTATCTGGGGTGGTGCTCGCCGTATCTATGCGACAG
>JBCECD010000230.1:1433-3238 GCA_039206745.1 Bdellovibrio sp.
TTCTTCATATACACAATGGCAGGATCGGTTCTGATGTTGGTGGCCATCATCTATATGATGTATCTCACCCAGGAAGCGACCGGGGTGATGAGCTCCAGCCTTTTGGATTTCTACACATTGAAAATTCCATTTGTGGGCGGAACCTTCTTCAGCTTGCAAACACTTTTATTCTTTGCATTTGCCCTGGCATTCGCCATCAAAGTTCCGGTGTTTCCTCTGCATACTTGGTTGCCGGATGCCCACGTGGAAGCACCAACGCCTGGCTCTGTGATCCTGGCAGGTGTGATGTTGAAAATGGGAACTTATGGCTTTATGCGCTGGGTGATTCCGCTTTTCCCTGAAGCTTCTGAATACTGGGCTTGGCTCTTTATGTTGATTGGAACTGTAGGCATTATCTACGGAGCTTTGGTAGCGATGGTTCAGCCGGATGTGAAAAAGCTAGTAGCGTATTCCTCTGTCTCCCATATGGGCTATATTTTATTGGGACTTTTTGCATTCAATGCTTATGGTATATCCGGTGGGTTGTACCAAATGTTGAATCACGGTATTTCCACAGGTGCGCTGTTCATTCTGATTGGGATGATTTATGAGCGCACGCACTCTCGTGAGATTGCGAAATACGGTGGCCTGGCCGGCGTTTTGCCACTGTTCACGATTTTCTTCTTCATCATCACGCTGTCGTCCATTGCGGTGCCTTTGACGAATGGATTTGTCGGTGAGTTCTTGATCTTGTTGGGAACTTTCCAGGCGCAGCCGGTCTTCGCGTACTTCGCTGTTTCAGGCGTAGTCTTAGGTGCGGTGTATATGTTGTGGATGTTTAAGCGTGTGTTCTTTGGTGAAAAAGGGGAGTTGGTGAAAGACGAACACCACCCACTGCATGATCTGAATGCGCGTGAAGTGGTTGTTTTGGTTCCTTTGGTGATCATGGTATTCTGGATGGGATTGTTCCCGAATCATTTCCTGAATTACTCCAAAGCCAGCATTGACCACCTGGTGAATAACAGAAGCAATTATAATCTAACTATCGTGGACCCCGGCGCAGCACCGATTCAGCACGCGCAAGGAGATAACTAATGAATATCAATATTGGCCTGAGCGACATTTTGTTGATCTCTCCGATGATCGCTCTTTTTCTGGCGAGCTTGATTCCCATCACTGTGAAAGTTTTGCGTGGAAATCGTGAACAACATCCTCTCTTGACTCTCTCGCAAGCCCTGATCGGGATGTTGATTGCAATCGGCCTGCTTGTGGTTTTTGGTGGAGCTGGCAAAACAGCTTTTAACAATGGATTGATTTTTGACGGCGTCACACAATGGATGGGTGTTATTGCTCTGGCTGGTGCGGGCGCTTCTATGATCATGATGTACGAAAATCCCGCGACCAAAGGTCGTCAGTTCTCTGAACTGATTTTTTTAGCGATGAGCTCTGCGGTGGGAATGTTGATTTTGGTTTCTGCGGTGGATCTTTTGATGGTGTTCATTGGACTTGAGATGATGTCTTTGGCCCTCTATCTGATGATTGCCATGAGCCATGAAGAGAAGCTTTCTAAAGAAGCGGCTTTGAAATATTTTGTCCTGGGATCTTTTGCTTCAGCGCTGTTCTTATATGGAGTGGCCTTCATCTTTGGATCGACGGGTGGAACTAATATTCTGGCGTTCATGGATAATGCGGTTGAATTGGTACAGGGAAGTCGCTTGTTCTTGTTCGGCATCACTTTTGTGATCTTGGGCTTCTGCTTTAAAGTATCTATCGCTCCTTTTCATGCCTGGACTCCGGATGTCTATCAAGGTGCGCCAACTCCGCAC
>JBCECD010000231.1:0-318 GCA_039206745.1 Bdellovibrio sp.
GCTGTATCCAAAGCAACCCCTACCAAGATCAATAAGCTTGTGCCACCAAAGTGGAAGGGAACATTCAACTGACTGGTCAACAGGCCTGGCAGAACGCAAATCGTACTTAAGTAGATACAACCTAAAACGTTCACTCGCTCCAATACTCTTTGGATATAATCCGCAGTGCTTTTTCCTGCACGCACACCAGGAACGAATCCACCGTATTTTTTCAGGTTGTCTGCCACATCATTAGGATTGAAAACGATCTCCGTATAGAAGAACGCAAAGAAAACGATCAACCCGACAAATAAAATATTAAAGATAGTCCCTGAAGGA
>JBCECD010000231.1:328-3234 GCA_039206745.1 Bdellovibrio sp.
GATTCAAAGAATCCTGCAATGCCTTCAACCAAGGCGTGTTCACAAACTGCGCCATTGTCGCAGGGAACATCAACAAAGAGCTGGCAAAAATAGGAGGAATCACTCCCGAAAAGTTAATTTTGATAGGAAGATGGCTACTTGGCGTTTGCATAGATTGCATCCCACCGCCACCTTGGCGTTGAGAGTATTGAACTGTAATACGTCTCTGAGCCACTTCCATATAGATAACAGCTGCAATGATCGCCACCATGAAAACAACCAACAAAAGCGCCACAATAAAGCGCATCTCACCTGTTGTCACAAGCTCCCAAATTTGCTGAGCTCCATGTGGAATCGCCGCTGCGATACCAGTAAAGATGATCAAGGAAGAACCGTTACCGATACCTCTCTCTGTGATTTGCTCACCCAACCACATGATAAAGCAAGTTCCTGCCGTCAATGTGATGATTGTCATCAACTGAAAAGGCAAGAATGCCACTGTTGGAGCAATAACCAACACCCGTCCATCAGGTGTGTTTGAATTCATCAACCAGCTGCTAATCCCGTAACCTTGGATGATAGCCAAAGCCACCGTTGCATAGCGCGTGTATTGATTGATTTTACGACGTCCCTGCTCACCCTCTTTTTTCAGAGACTCCAAATAAGGAACCGCAGAAGTCAGAAGTTGGAAAATGATCGAAGCAGAGATGTAAGGCATGATTCCCAATGCAAAAACGCTGAATTGGGAAAGAGCACCACCTGTAAAGGTGTTGAACAAGCCAAAAATACCTTGGCTCTGCGCCTGGAAGAATGAGAGCACCGCGTTTCCATCCACCCCAGGAGTCGGAACATGGACCCCTATGCGGTAGATAGCTAACATAGCTAGAGTGAAAAGAATGCGTTTACGAAGATCAGAATTCTTTGCGATGCTCTCAATTGCAGACACTACTTAATTACCTCGACTTTGCCGCCAGCAGCTTCAATAGCTTTCTTAGCGCTTTCTGAAAATTTATGAGCTTTTACAGTCAATGCTGCTTTCAGCTCGCCATTTCCCAAAATCTTAACAGCGCCATTGGATACAAGTCCAGCTGCATGTAAAGTTTCAGGAGTTACTTCTCCAGAAAATTTAGCAAGTTGTCCGATATTGACAATCTCAAAGTTGTTAGCAAACGCGACGTTGCTAAAACCGAATTTAGGCAAACGACGGTGCATAGGTGTTTGACCACCCTCAAAACCACGACGTACACGACCACCAGTACGAGCCAATTGCCCTTTGTGACCTTTTGTCGCAGTGCCTCCCATACCAGAACCGATACCACGACCGATTCTTTTTGGGCTGTGCTTAGACCCCGCCTTTGGAGCCAATGTTTTCAGCAAGCTCATGGATTACCCCTTAACTTCAACTTCAACGAGGTGTTGAACTTTCATAATATTACCTCGGATTGCTGGAGAGTCTTTCACTTCAACAGTGTGATGACGTCTCTTCAACCCAAGAACTCTGACTGCATCTTTTTGATCTTGAGTGCAGCCAATCAACGATTTTTTCAATGTTAAAACAAATGTCTTAGCCATATTTGCCACCAGTCCGAATTAAAGCTGTTGTTTCAACTGCTTTAAGCCGTCGATTGTTGCTCTTACCGCATTGTGAGGGTTGCGAGTGCCCACACATTTAGTAAGAATGTCTTTCACACCCACTGATTCCAGAACAGCACGCACCGCTCCACCCGCGATCACACCAGTACCAGGAGCAGCAGGTTTCATGATGACCTTTGCCGCACCAAACTTACCGATAACTTCATGAGGGATTGTGCGCCCTTCTTTCAAAGCAACGGACTTAGCAGACTTCTTTGCAGATCTGCTTGCCTTACCGATTGCCTCAGGAACTTCACCCGCTTTGCCGGAACCAAATCCAACATCACCAGCTTTGTTACCTACAACCACGAGAGCTGCGAAAGAGAAGCGACGACCGCCCTTAACAACCTTCGTTACACGGTTGATTGCGACTACACGCTCTTCTAATTCAGCTGCTTGAGCTTGAACTTTCTCCACACATCACTCCTTAGAAATTGAGGCCGCCCTCACGAGCGCCTTCAGCTAGAGATTTAACACGTCCGTGGTAGAGGTATCCGTTACGGTCGAACACCACATTTTTGATATTCTGAGAAGCTGCCGCTTTAGCAGCCTCAACACCCACCAACTTCGCCAATTCAATTCCAGACTTATCATCTTTACCAAGAGAAGAAACAGCAACAAGAGTGTGGCCATTTACGTCATTGATAATCTGCGCGTACATATGCTTACCGCTTCTGAATACGCAGAGACGAGGTCTTTCCGCAGTACCGTTCACAGTCTTGCGGATGCGGATTTTCTTCTTGAGGCGATTAACTTTACGATCGCTTGTATGCTTATTATAATTTAATTTCATATTCTACCTCAATTATTTACCAGCCGACTTACCAGCTTTACGTCTGATATGCTCACCAGCGTAACGAACACCTTTACCCAAGTAAGGCTCTGGCGGACGGAAGGAGCGGATTTTTGCCGCAACTTGTCCTACCAATTCCCGGCTTGCTCCGGTGATGTTGAGACTTGTTTGTTTCTCCACCTTAATCTCAATACCCTCTGGAATATCAAAAATAACAGGGTGAGAGAAACCAAGAGAAAGTTCCAATTTTTTACCCGCAACGTTTGCACGATAACCAACACCTTGCAACTCAAGACCTTTTGTAAAGCCTTTTGTTACGCCAGTGACAGCATTTTGCACAAGAGCTCTGTACAAGCCATGCAAAGCACGGCTTTCTTTAGAATCATCTTTGCGAGTCAAAACAACCTTATTGCCTTCCACTTTCGCAGAAACCGCAGGTTGCATTCCAATTTTCAAGGAGCTTTTCGCACCTTTAACGACAACTTCGTTAGCAGGTGTTACG
>JBCECD010000232.1:0-3204 GCA_039206745.1 Bdellovibrio sp.
CGCAATCAACTGATACTTGATATTTTTGCCCAAAGAGCTCAGACCTTTGAAGGAAAACTTCAAGTGGAACTTGCACAGTTACTCGATCAAATGCCTCGCATGGTCGGTGCCTGGTTAGAGTCGCTGTCGCGACAAGGTGGCGGTATTGGCACCCGAGGTCCCGGTGAAACAGCTTTAGAGAATGACCGCCGTCGCATCCGTGAACGCGTGGCTCTGATCAAGAAAAAGCTGGAAGGCGTGCGACAAAACCGTGCGCAACATCGACAGTCGCGCAAGCGGCATGAAATCCCCTCTTTTGCCTTGATTGGTTACACCAACTCGGGAAAAAGTTCTCTTCTCAATCGCCTGACAGGCTCTCAAGCTTTAGCAAAAAATCAGGTGTTCGCCACCTTGGACCCAACCACTCGCAAGATCTTCTTGCCCTCCGGTCCGCCAGCAGTTGTGACCGACACCGTGGGATTCATTCGCAAGCTTCCTACACAGTTGATCGAAGCCTTTAAAGCAACACTTGAAGAATCCTCTGAGGCCGATGTCCTGCTCCATGTGGTGGATTTATCGTCTCCCAATATGGAAAGACAGATTGAGGTTGTGGAGTCTCTCATCAAAGAGT
The DNA here is from genome assembly GCA_039206745.1 of Bdellovibrio sp. Taxonomy (GTDB): domain Bacteria; phylum Bdellovibrionota; class Bdellovibrionia; order Bdellovibrionales; family Bdellovibrionaceae; genus Bdellovibrio. The sequence continues at coordinate 611 of JBCECD010000232.1, forward strand.
TCAACTGGCAGGATAAGAAAATCATCCATGTCTTCAATAAAAGTGATATCGCTTCTCCAGATCGACAGTTCCGGGTGAAGCACTACCCGCGCGTCTTTGTCAGCGCCCTCACCGGCCAGGGAATGGAACAACTGAAGAAACTCATGGCTCAAACCGTGAGTGAAATGCAAACCAATGTTCAGCTCTATTTCCCTCGCGCTGAAGAGTATAAGATCTTTGATTTGGGTCGGGATACTCAGATTGCTCGAAAAGAGACGGCCACCGAAGGAACAGTTTGTTACACCCAACTCACTCCGGCTTTGCTCAATCGGTGGAAAGACTATATCGTAAAGTAAAATTTTTCCTCGGGTTTTTTTGCACTTTTAGCCAGTCATATAAACCCACACTCTGACCGATATGGGAAGCAATGAATTATTTGTCTCGAATTCTTTTCTTCAGCTTGTTGCTTTTCAAGTTAGACCTTGGTCTAGCTCAAGAGGTTTGCGTCAACAACCCTCCCAAACCTTCCCAGGCTCTTGATAATTCTGAGCAGACAGGGACCTCTCTTCCGGTGCAGACCAAAGCAGTCCCCAGCTTCAAAACCACCAAGAACTCTCAGTATTCAGAAATCAACCGACTGATCCGGCAAGGAACCGATCCTCTGACAAAAAGCTTCCACGCCTCTCGCTCTGCTCAAGGCGGCTTCTGCCTCACTTGCGGCACCTCTTCACAGACACAAAGCAATCTAAATCAGGTGAATGAAGTTCTGCAACAGACTGTTTTACCTTTGAAAATCAAAAAAGACTGCATCGTAGCCGCACTTCAAAGAGAAATCCAACAAACAGGCTCTATCTGTGATGGCAACAAACCGCTTCGACAATTCGACAATGGCGGCAAAACAGCTCCCTGCCTCCATGCCACAGATGTGGATTACATTCACTACTCCGTCAACCTAGCTCTGCAATGTCTTGCGACCGTTAAAGCCCCTTTGGATGCACGAGTTGTGATGAAGAAGATCAATAACGAATCAGGCTTTAACTTCTTTCTCGCCTATGTCGGCGGCGTCGGAGCCCTTCAACTGACTTCAGATGCTGTTAAGGATATGAGCAGTTACAAACCGCAACCCAACTCTTCCACGATCGTGGGAAGCGGTCGCTATATTGTCGAGGGGGTTCTGAACAGTCAGAACAAAGCCTGCCAGCCTTTTGCGGAAGTTCTCAAAAACGATATCAAAAAACGCCCCCCTTATCCCGGTCGCAACTCCTACTGCTCCTGGGTTAGCACCGGCGAGGGCTTCGCCCGCAATCTCATTTACGCCATGGGATACTACCTGCATAATCGCGATGATATTATCGCTCCAAAACTGAGATCCATCTCTCCTCATTTAGCTGAAAATCAAGAGATTCTCAATGCCTTGACTCTGCTCTCATACAGTTCCGAGGGCCGCGCGGGGGCCTTTGCTGCGATCAGAAATCTGAGGCTCTCAAAAAACTCCAAACCCGCTGAAGTCGTTCAAGCAGCAAATAAGAAATACACCTACCTTCGTGAAACCGACAAAAAGATGCGAGAACTGCTAGAGAATATACACGGCCCAAGAAAGATGTCTGCCGATGAGATACGGGGGAATACATGCGTCGAATAGTTTTCGTCCTTGCATTGATTCTCTTTTCTGCTCTCGCACAAGCTCAATCTCCTGACAAAAAAAAGGCAGTGGATTTTTATGCCAGCTCAGGAAAACTCCTCACCAAAGCCCAGGGCGAAAAAACTCTTTCCCTGAAGCTCTCTCACCTTGCGGCCCTCGAAAAGGAATTCAAAACCACTCTGGACCTCTTTAAAAAGAATTTTCCCAAAGAGGCCCCTCCTCAGGAGAGTGAAATTTCCCTGCTCTATGCAAGCTTGGAACCCGTCTTTGAGTGGACTCAGAGCAACAGTTTGAGCGCGGAAGACTGTGATAAGAAAAGACAATTTATCATCTCAGGGGATCGCCTGGGCAATCTCGAGCCGGCTCCTCTTTTGCAACACACACAAGAGGCCCTGAAATGGGTGGACGAACTTTGTAAAAAGCCCACTCCTCTCCAAACAAGACCTTAAGAGCCCCCCGCTCCTGAAGTTGTTCCAAATAAATAGGCCGCTTTGCCGGCCTTACTCAAAGAAAGAATCCTTTTCTTTGAGGCTTTTATTTTTTAGAGACTTTATGCTGTAATCGCAATTCCCGGCGGCGCTGGGCCTCAGCGAAGCGCCGTTTGTCTTCCTCTGTTTCCAGAATCAAAGAAGGCACTTCTGTTGGTTTGCCATTCGAACCCAAAGCGACAAAAGTGCAATATGCAGTCGAGGTATGGAAAGTTTCACCCGTTCGAGGATTCTCAGCATCCACACGCACACCGACCTCCATCGAGGTGCGAGAGGTGAAGTTCACCCGAGCTTTCAAATTCACCACCCAACCCTTGTATACCGGCGCCACAAAGTCCAGACGATCCACACTCGCCGTCACAACCTCTTTATTTGAATGGCGTTGCGCCGCTATAGCCGCAGCGATATCAATCCACGACATGATCGTACCTCCGAAAATGGTACCAAAAGAATTGGTGTGTGAGGGTAGAACTAATTGAGTCATA
>JBCECD010000233.1:0-3177 GCA_039206745.1 Bdellovibrio sp.
GGGTTTTTACTACTTACCTTCAGGGCGCTCTCCGCAAATGAAGGGCTTAGAGCCGGATGTGATTGTTCACTTTGATCGACTGACCCCTTCGCGTGAAGCTGATCAATTTATGTATCCTCTTGCCAGTCAGGAGGCTTTCGCGCAAATTGCGGGAAAAAGTTTCTCTGATCAGGACTGTTTGGAAACATCAGAGGTGACGGACGTAGAGGATGTGCAACTCAATAAAGCTCGTCAAATTCTTTTTTGTTCAAAGGCCGTAGTGAGGGCCGGTTTATGATCACCACGACTCTGTTCAAACATAAATTCATTCCCGCGAAGAAAAAGTCAGATTATCTGATGATTGTTTTGCACGGTCGTGGGGACAGCATTAGGCCGTTCTCTGCTTTTGATGAAGAGCTGGGTATGCCAGAGATGAACTATTTGCTTCTCAATGCTCCTCGACGGTTTATGGATGGATACACTTGGTATGGAGAGCCTCCCTATCAGAACAAAGGTGTTTTAAAAATCCGTGAGAAGCTTTTTGATCTTTTAAATGATTTGCAAAATCAGGGCTGGGAAAGCCAGAATATTTTCTTTTTTGGTTTTTCTCAAGGCTGTTTGGTGAGTGCGGATATCGGTTTGAACTATCCTAAAAAGCTCGCCGGTGTTGTGGGTATCAGTGGGTATTTTAATTTCTATTCCCGATGGCGTTCTAATATTTCCTTGGATGCTCGGCAGACACCGTGGCTGTTCACGCATGGCCATCAAGACGATGTTCTTCCTCTCGAAGAGACTAAATACGGCGTGGAAAAACTGCGCGATGCCGGTTTACGAGTTGAGTGGGTCGAGATGGACAAAGATCACTCGCTAAAAGACGAGGAGTATCCCATTATAAGACGCTGGGTTCGAGAACAGCTCGCAGCCCTTAAATAATTGTAATAATTTATGATGTTTGTCCGATGAGTGTATCAGTACACCCAGCATGTGGAGACATCATCATGGCAGAATCTTTTTTTAAATGGGACCCGACAAAGTTTTCCACTCAGGTTCAGGAAATGGATGAGGAACACAGAAAACTCATTCAGATCATGAATCGTCTGTATGAGCGCAACGAAGCCCAGGCAGGCAAAGAGGAGCTCAGCACCGTTGTCAGGGAGCTGGTGTCCTGGACTGTCACTCACTTTGATCATGAAGAGAAATTTTTTGACACGCTTCCTTATCCGCAAGCCACTGTTCATAAGAAAATCCATAAAGATCTGAAAACAAAATTAAAGGATCATCAGGCTGAATTTGAGTCGACGGGCCTTCTCAGTGAAGCCTTCTTCAGCTTTCTTAAAAATTGGCTGACGGCTCATATAATGGGTATTGATACCAAGTATGGGGATATCGCGGTCAAAAAAACGGGAGAAGCCCTCAAGTGATCCGATAAGTTGCCGATATAAAAGGAGTGTCTCATTTTTCTACAGGGAGTGTGGAATCATCATGACGATGAAACAGAGTGGCCTCAAAAAATTAAAACCCCTTGAGCAACAATACTCGTCCTTTGACCAGGTCAATGGAGTGCACCCGTGGATGGACGCTGTTCCCGAAGGATATGTTTCCTACCGTGTTCGCATGTTGAATACAGGGAAAGTCGCCTATTTCAATTTTATCCTGGCCAAAGAAATGGGCCTGTTGCCTCCTGATCATCCTCATCACATGACTCCTGAATTGGAAGAAAAATTAAGAGATACCTTCAGTCTGCAAATCATCAACGAGTACGACGAGCTTTCGCAACGTCGTTTGGATCCTGAGACAATCAAACCTCATCGCTATATGGCCACTCGCTATCTGCAACTGCAACATGCGAACAAGCAGGGTAAAACTTCAGGTGATGGTCGAGGGATATGGAATGGGACTGTTTATCACCGAGGTGTGACTTGGGATGTTTCAAGTCGTGGCACTGGCGTGACCTGTCTGGCCCCCGGCGCTGTACAAGCGCAAAAGCCTTTAAAAACAGGCAGCACGGATTTTGGTTACGGATGTGGTCTGGCCGAGATCGATGAGCTCTTTGGCGCCTCCATTCTTGCTGAAATCATGCATTTGCAAGGTTTACGCACCGAAAGAGTTCTGTGTGTGATTGATCTCGGAAAAGGTTACGGTATCGGTGTGCGTGCGGCCCCTAATCTGATCCGTCCTGCGCATCTGTTTCTCTATTTAAAGCAAGAGAGATATGAATCCTTGAGAAATGCCACCGATTATCTGATCGAGCGTCAGGTTGGCAATAAGGTTTGGGATATCACGGGTAAAGGCTTTGCGAAATATGATCAGATGCTGACTTATCTTGCGGATTCTTTCGCGGAATTTACGGCGCAATTGGATATCGATTATATTTTTGCATGGTTGGATTGGGACGGAGACAATGTTCTGGCGGACGCGGGAATCATTGACTACGGTAGTGTTCGTCAATTTGGTTTGCGCCATGATAAGTATCGCTATGATGATGTGGAAAGGTTTTCCACAAACTTGAATGAGCAAAAGCACAAGGCACGTTTGATCGTGCAGGTCTTTGCTCAATTGGTGGATTATCTTAAAACCAAAAAGAAAAAACCTTTGCGCCATTTTGCTAAGCACGCTGCGATCAAAAGATTTAATAAGTCTTTTGAAAGTCAAAGAGCGGACCGCCTGCTCTATCGCATGGGCTTTACAGCGGCTCAGAGAAGTTTGATTTTAGAAAAACCAGAGTTGTTTAAAAAATTTGATCGTGAGTTTTCTTATTTTGAGCGCTCTAAAATCAGCGGACAAACAGAAGAAGTCGCCGATGGAGTGAATCATCCGGCTCTGTTCAATATGCGCACTATTCTGCGGGAGTATCCGCGCTTTTTGGCGGAGAGTTCTTTAACGTGGGATCGTCGAGCTATGACAGAGGCAGTGTTTTTCAAAAGCATTCTCTCGAGCTTTGCCAAAACTCGTGACGCTAAAATGAGTGAACAACAGCGTCGCCATGTTGAGAACTTCCAGAATCTCTATCGTCAATTGGTTATACAGGCAGCCGGTCGGCAAAAGCCTGAGACTGTGTTGAAGGGTTTGCTAGAGCGGGCTGATAAATTAAACTCTGAGAAGCGCATTACTGGTAATGCCTTGATTGAAATGGTCGAGGAGATTCTCACTGAGAAAAAGAGAGGCCTTTCCATGGAACAAATCCAGAATATCGTAGAC
>JBCECD010000234.1:0-3133 GCA_039206745.1 Bdellovibrio sp.
AAATAAAACTAGTGAGCACATAGACACTCAAAGCATCATGGATATGGTTCGTGTGGAACTGATGAAATCTGGAAAAGTGGGTTTCATTGATAAAGAGGCTCGCCAAGATATTTCTGACGAATACAACTATCAAAACTCTGGCATGGTTGCTGAAGATTCAAAAAAAGGACCTGGGGGGCAAGTTGGTGCTGACTTTATCATCAATGGTCGTTTGGATTCTATCGTGCAAGAAGTGGGCAAAGATAAATCAGTCTATTATAAACTGACTTTGAATATGACCAACTTAAAGACCAGCATGATCACTTGGTCTGATCAAAAACAAATCCGCAAAACATTTAAAAAGAAAACAATCGGTTTGTAATCGATGAGATCTTTCCGTTGTCGTGCAAGCACCCTTCTGCTGATCGCAGTTTTTGGCAGCGGGTGTGCCACTTATCAAGGCAAGGTACAGGGAGCAAGAGATGCTCTGGTCCGGCATGATTACGACAAGGCTCTTCAGGACTTAAAACCCTTAGCTCAGGCTGAAAATGGCGATCAATTGGTGTATTTGTTGGACTATGCCGTCGCTCTGCAATTGGCAGGGCGACTTAAAGAGAGCAACGACACTTTTTTAAAAGCGGATCGTCTGAGTGAAATGGTTGATTACCATTCTGTCTCTCGTATCGCAGGCTCTCTGGCTTTGAACGAAGAGATGGTTCAATACAAAGGTGATACTTTCGAGAAGATTTTTATCAATGCCTATCTGGCCATGAACTTTCTGGAGATGGGACTCCTTGATGATGCTTTGGTTGAAGCTCGTCGTATTAACGAGAAGTATTTAAAATACCGCGCTGATGAGAAACAGAAATTTGAACTTAATTTCTTTAGTAAATATCTTTCGGCGGTTATTTGGGAAGCCAGTGGTAACTATGACGACGCTTATATTGCCTATAACGAAGCTTACAAGATTGACTCCACAGTTCCATCTCTGCGAGCGGATTTGATTCGTTCGGCGAAGTTGGCCCGTAGATCTGACACTTATCAAGATTGGAAGAAGAAGTTTCCCGAAGTCCAGGAGAACAAGTCTTGGTATGATCGTTCTCAGGGAGAGCTGGTTATCATTTATCAACAAGGCTGGGGGCCGCGGAAATATGCAGCCGATAATCAGTACCGTTTTCCTCAATTGCGCCCTGTTCACAGTCAAACACATCAGGCGCGGGTGCAAATCAAGGAGGCTTCTTATTTAAGTAAAGAAGTCTATGATGTGCAGAAGGCTGCTATTGAGACTTTATCAGAAGATCAGGGAATTCTTATTGCCAAACGAGTGGCTGGTCTGGCTACAAAAGCTGTCTTGTCAGATCAGGTTCGTCAGAAAAACGAATTGCTCGGCAGTCTGACCTGGATCGCCTTGAATGTCGCGGACCGAGCTGATTTGAGGCAGTGGTCGACTCTTCCGCAAACAATTCAAACCATCCGCATTCAGCTGCCTCCCGGCAAATACACTTTCAGTATCGAAGGCTTGGATTCTTTCTCACAACCTACAGGCGAAAATCTCGAAACCCGTGAAGTGGAAATCAAAGCCAATCGTAAAAACTTCGTGATTTGGCGTTCTCTGAAATAAACCTGGACCACTAACATTACTTGGATGATATTATTGAGATTGAATCCGTGGATAAAAATGGCGTGCCAATAACTCTAATTAAGAATCATATTTTAAAAGAAGACCCCACAAGTCTTAACTTTGGATATTCTTTCTTTGGCTCTGTCGATGAAATTGATCCGAGCAATATCCAATCCATTTACCAATCGAATATAATTGAAAATATCTACTCGAGACTCATTGAATACGACAATGCCGGACAAATTATATGTTCACTTTGCTCTTCTTTTTATGTCGAGGGCGCTATCATCAGATTCAATTTTGAGAATTCAAATCGAACTATTACAGGGAAAATCATCAACGCACACGATGCGGAAAAATCTCTGAAACGTATTGCCCAATCTCAAACAAATACTCATGGATCTTTAAGTTATTATTTAGACCGACATTCTTCATCGATAAAGGCTGACGCTAATCAGCTTATTCTTCGAGTAGCTCATCCCCATTGGGTACCTTTTGTTCTAAGTCTTCTTACGAGTATGGACTTTTCAATTATCCCCTCAGATAGCCTAAATAAAGATGGGAAGATCATTGATTATAGCCAGACCTCGGGTCTCTATTATATTGATTCGTTCTTAAAGGACGGACATCTCACCTTGAAGGCAAATATCAATCATTCAAGATATCAGCCGCAGATTATAGACGAAATTCGTTTTATTCCCACAAAGTCAGGAGAAGCCAGCAGAGCCTTTGCTCAAGGCACTATCGATATGGTTGATCCGACTTATTATGCCTATGAAGAGGACGTCGAGAAAATTTTAAAAGCAATTCCTGACGCTAACCTCCATCAAACTCTTCAAATTGGACTAACTAGTTTGGTTTTTTCCCAAAAAGCAATGCAAAACTCTACTCACGAGGAGCGCTTCATTGCAGCTAATCTGATAAAGAGATGGTTTTTAGAGAAAACTCCGAAAATTTTTGGCGCTCAGGAAACAGAACAATACTTTCAATCTTTCGGGCAAGGTTTTTTAAATGACGAACAGAAAACCTCCCTACGAGATAATTATGAAAATAATATAAACAATATTTCTTCCTATCAGTTTGTTTTGGGAGTGACAGAAAAGTATCAAAAATGGCTTCATAATTATAGATTTCCATCTTTTATTAAAATCAAATTTTTCAATAGCTATCCAGGTTTTCTTCCTGAGTCTGAACGTCCTGACATATATCTTATGACTGCCGATAGTAGTTTCGATGAAGATATCTCTGCTTTGAGTTATCTTTTTTCCCAAGGCATCTTTTCTTTTAAAAAAAATGAGGGGGCAAAATGGATTCAAGACTATATGGATATCCCAGAACGGGCTGAACGCATTAAGAAATTACAGTCTTTGCATTACGAAATGCTTCTTTCCGTTAAAGTATTTCCATTAATTTCTAGGCCATATATTGCAATATCTCGGAATAGATTTAAATTAGATTTTTCAAAAATATACGCAGGCTCTCCGCTTTGGAAAATATGGACTCATTAGACTTGTGGCTTACAAAAAATGCTGA
>JBCECD010000235.1:0-3109 GCA_039206745.1 Bdellovibrio sp.
ACATCAAAATTCAAAAATCTAAAATCATAATTCTAAAATCCCCAAATCAAAGATAAGACACACCACACTGTCTTGTAGGGGATAAGCGAATAAATCAGCAGCTGTGACAAAGAAAAAACGCTCATAAACCGAATTTCACGCTGAGAAGAAAACGCGCCGACAAAGGCCAAAGCAACCCCTAATAAAACCAGAGGCTCTGCTTCCGCTAAAACCTGAAACCAGTACCAAAAAGGTTTTTCATGCCCCATGCCTTCGACGCCTGTTTTCAACCAAGGCATGATAGCTTGAAAAAAATGTGCGAAACCCACCGGGTTTTTAAAAAATCCCGTATAGATCAAAACAAAGCTGACACCTAAAAAAATCATCAGATAGGTCAACATCTGAGTCCAGGCTCCTTGCCAATAAGAAGCTCGCCAGAACTGTCGAATAAAATTCCATCCCAAACTCAAGAACGCCAGACCAGCGCAAAAAAGAGTGATCACAAAGGTCTCTTTGAGCAACAACATCCCCCACAGCCCGCAGAGAATCAGAGCCAAAGCTTTGCCGTCTCCTTTTTCGAAAGAGCGCAGCACTCCCCACGCCGCCATCAGTTGAAAAAAGACAAAGGGCATTTCGTGAATACCCGAGCGACCAAAAAAGACAAAAGCGGGACTGAAAAGAATCAGGAGGGCCACTGCAGGATAAGGACATATCAATACGCTGAGAATACTGAACACAGCGGGAATACAGCGCAAAACTTCCACGCTTCGTCCCCACATCCACTCCGCACCATGAAGTAAATAAAAATACAGAGGCCCATGATAGTTATTTGGATCGTACCGATAAAAACCGGTCTGTTGCATTTGCAATGAAAACCAACCATTGATGCTTTCATCAAAATGAATCGGCTTCTCAGCCAGAGCATATAATCGCGAGAGCAATGTCAAACAGAGGAGAATTCCGCTATATATCCAGAGAGAATACCGTGCAGGAGGATAGTCCCGTTTCTCCATCAACGAAACTCAATTTCCTCGATGGTGACAAATTCCTCACCAGAGGGCTTGACGACCTTCACTTCTTCGCCGCGTTTTTTTCCCAGCAAGGCTCTGGCCACCGGTGACTTCCAGGAAATCTTCCCGTTCTTCGGATCGAACTCATCTTCTCCGACAATCTGATAAATCAGAGTTTCACCTTCTTCTGTGGACAAGGTGACCGTGGCACCGAATAACACCACTTCACCACTCATCTTTGTCGGATCCACCAACTCGGCGTCTTCAATTCTTTTGGTGAGGAAGTGCACTCGTTTATCAATTTCACGCAGACGGCGTTTGCCATACTGATAATCCGCGTTTTCAGAGCGATCCCCATTACTGGCGGCCCAGGCGACGACCTCAACAATGCGAGGACGTTCCACATGCATCAACTGATGATACTCCTCTTTCAACTTCGCCAGTCCTTGAGGCGTGATATAATTTTTCTTTTGATCCATGTTACACCTTCGCGCTCAATCCATCTTTAAGAGCCATTTGTTGAGCTCGGAATGCAGGAATCAAACCGACAACAGCGCCGCAAACCAGAGTTATCAAAAGATAAAGCCCTTCCCGCGCCGTCAATCCGGAACCAGCCAGATACAGACCAAACTCAGCTTCCAGCCAAGGCTTCAATCCCACCCACAAAACAACTGTCAACAACACCCCACCGCACACACCTAAAAGCGACAAAAGAGTGGACTCAAAAACCAACAATCCCACAATTTGCGAAGACGTGGCTCCGATAGATCTGAGAATCGCCATCTCGCGACGACGTTCGTTCAGTGTTGTTGTCAAAGCGATCAACATCGCCATAAAACCCACGACCACCACCATCGCGGAAATACCACGCAGAATACCTTCAACATAGGACAGTCCATTCCACAGCTCGCTCAAAGTCACACCGGGAATAATCGCAGAAAGAGGTTCGGGGGAATAGTTGTTGATCTCTCTTTGCAAACGCAGAGTCTCGATACGCGATTTCGCCCCCACAAAGAAAGAGGTGATGCTGTGAATTTTTATAGTCTCTTTATGGATCTGCTCTCGCGGAGTTCCTTTACCTGCCATGGGAGCTGCTCCGTCAGTCCAATCCAAATGCAGAGCTTCCATTCCCTCCAGAGAAATATAAACAGCTCTATCCAATGGTGTCCCCGTACGCTCCATAATTCCCGTCACCACAAAAGGTCTGTCATCATGCTGTAAGATGCCTTCTCCTTTAGTTACACCATGGGCAATCACAATAGGAGAGCCTATTTTATATTCCCATTTACGAGCCACCTCGGCGCCCAACACCACATCCCAGATCTCGCGAAATTCACGCCCCTCTGCCATCTTCACTTTTTTATCACCGCGATAGTGGTAATTCGCAAAAAAACTTTCGTTGGTTCCCACCACCCGAAAACCGCGATGACCATCCCCCAAAGAATAAGGAATAGTCCAGGCAATGGCTGGCATCTGGCGCACTTTTTCATAGGTCTCGTAGGAAATATTGTGAGTCGCATTTCCCATGTTAAAAACGGAATACAAAAGCAATTGCAGAGGCCCACTGCGAGCTCCGACAATCAAGTCGGTCTTGCTGATTGTTTGCGTGAAACCGTCTTCCGCAGCTCGACGAGCTCTCTCCACGGATAAGAGCAATGTCACACTCAGAGAAATAGAAAGCACCGTCAGCAGAGTCGCAAAGGTCCGGTTGCGAAGTGATTTGATAGCTAATTTCAGAAAGATCATCACACAGTCCTCTTGATGGATTCCAACGAGATGGAACGCGTGAAAAGTTTTTCAATGCTGCGATCATGGGAAACAAAAACCACCGTCGTGCCATAGAGCTCAGACAACTCAAACATCAACTTCAAGAATTTCTCACGATGATCCACATCCAAAGCTGAAGTCGGCTCATCAGCCAAAAGCAAATCCGGCTTTCCCAAGAGAGCCCGAGCCACCGCCACACGCTGTTGCTGCCCAACGCTCAACTCTCCCACCTTTTTTCCTAGGAGATCGGCAATCCCCAGATTTCCACAGAGTGCGCGAATCACCATCTCTGTGTCCACACTTCCCAAACGAGCCCGACGGGCTGCACTTAAATGAATAGGCAGCTCGATATT
>JBCECD010000236.1:0-3041 GCA_039206745.1 Bdellovibrio sp.
CCCCATCTTGATTTAATCAAGCTTTATTATCGTCAGGGAAGCTTTGCCAAAGTTTTGGAAGAGTCTCTGGAATTATTGAGCGACTCTGGCATTCGTTCAGATGAGCGATCTTTTTTGTTTGTCGTTCGTTTGGCTTTTCAAAGTGCTTTGGAGGCTCGCAGGCTCTCTGAGGTTCAAGTCTATATCGAGGAAATCAGATCTCAATCCAGTGCGGCGGCCCAGCACATTCTTGGTATGTGGGAGCTGGCTCATGGCAATGTTTTGCCAGCTGAAAACTTTTTTCAATCAGCTTTACAGAAGTCGCTTGTTGAGTCGGATCACGAACTGACCTCCCGTTTATTGCATGCATTGGCCACCGTGAAGGTTTGGTTGGTGCAATGGCAAGAGGCTGAAGCCTATCTCGAAAAGGTTTTATTTCTGTGCCATGAGTTGAAACTGGATGAAATCGAAGCGAGTGCTTTGATTTTAAAGGCTGCGATCTACTCAGGAACGCATCGGCTAGATGAAGCTTTGGACACTCTATGGAGATCCTATGAGATTGCTAAAAGAGGTTTTCATTTCAATATTCAAGCGGGGATTTTGCTGAATATTGCCAAATGCTATGAGGCCCAGGGTGATCGTAAGTTGATGCAGGTCTATGCCTCTTTGGCTGTGAAGGGTTTGGATGAAGCTCAGTTTCCGCGTTTATTTGAGGCGGCTCAAAATCTTCTTCGGTCTTCTATTGAGGACGGGGTGGCAGCGGATTTAAGCGTGAATAAAGGCACCTTCAAGGTGTGTGTTCGTAACAAAGGCGTTGTGGATTTTGGGCAGCAGCACATTCTTTTTGATTTGCTTATGTTGTTTGCGACTCATCCAGGAAAGCGTTTTGGTAAAGAGCATTTGGTGGGTCTTATATGGAATCAGATATACGACCCGAAGACTCACGATAATTTGATCTATGTTTCTATTCGCAGATTGCGAAATATTCTGGAGCCACAGGAAAGTTCACCTATTTTTATTTTGCGGGATCGTCAGGGGTATTATCTGTCCTCGAGTGTGGTGGTGGAGATACTTCAGGCGGAGGGGGTTCGATGAAAAGTATGATATGCATAATCATTTCGCTGTGGACTTTAGCGGGGTGGGCCCGAGGCGGAGATCCCATTGTTGTGTGGCCGAGCGATATGTCGCACGAGCGTATCGAGGCTCGCGATATCATTGGCTCTTGGTGGGCGGTAAGTAGCAATGACTTTGCCGAGGTGATTATCAGAAAAACCAAAAATAAAGGGCAAGTACAGTTTTTACTGAAGAGAGCTTCAGAGGAGCAATGGATTCGGGGAGCTTTGACCAGTATTCAGGCTGACGGCTTTTTAGGTGCAGTGAAGGGACCAGAGGGCTTGGTCTCCACTGAAGCCTTGATTTATTGGAGCGCTTTGGGATTGCGCTTGCAGCTTTCCAGCGGAACTCTCGTCGAAAGCTTTGATCTTCTTCGTCAGGAAAAGGCGAGATAATTCCTATTAGACGGGGCGCATCCATACGCTCTGTCTTTGCTCCGCTTTCTTTATTTTGCTATTTTTTAAAACGACATTCTGGGGGGCTAGCTTAGTTGGTTAAAGCACGGTGCTCATAACACTGGGATCGGGGGTTCGAGTCCCTCGCCCCCTACCATCATCAACCGCCTTCCGGGCGGTTTTTGCGTTTTTAGAGATAAGAAGAAAAATAAAAATAATAACAACCAGTTACGCAGCAGAGGGTCTCTCAGCTTATTTCCTCGATATCACAGTAAATCACCCGAAATAATGGCATTTGGTGACTTTTTGTAGTTGATGCAAACTACAGGTTTTCAAATCAACTACAGAATCGACTAAGCGAGGTTGCTTTGATAATGTAAAATCATGTTTACAGAGATAACAGCAGCTGTTTTATATGCAAAAGGTATTAGTACAATAAAGGGTGTCGGTTCTAAAGTTTTGATTGGATACCTATCTAAGCAATTTTTAGAAAAAAACCCAAATCTAGAACAGATAGTAAGAAAATCTGTTAAAGAGGCTGTGTCTGAACTTCAACAAGAATTTCCTGAAATAGAAGTTTTTGCTGAAGATCAGTTTATGTCGCTTCTTAACGAACTTTCATCGTCTGTGATAAAGACATCTACTGATGACAATCCTAGAGCTGATCAGTTGCTGGCTCAGCAGATATACAATGCTTCGTTATTATACCATCCGAATGAATCGACAAAAAGAGTCTATGCTGAATCATTTGCCGAAAAATTTTGCGTAAGGCTTTATTCGGGGCTGCTGGAGAGTAAGCAATACGCAGGAATTATTACCGCTAAAGAAGTTATCGCAGCTTCCGAGTTCAGAGAAGAGGCTAGAGATCAGCTTACGTCTCTTAAGTTGAGTGTTGATAAACTGGCTTCTGCTATCGAAGAGAAGGGTTTGGAAGCAGAAAGTTTTAGATATGACAGCATTCCTATTTTTGAGGCAAGTAACGATACACTAGAGCTTTCGGAAAAAGAAGATCAAGAGATCGTCGATCTATTTGAGCAGATAGAGGCTCTAATCTCTCGAGAATCTGGATACGAAGATCAGGTACTAATTGCTAAAAAAATTATTGCTCGTGTCCCTCCTACTAATATTACTCTTTGCAACAAGGCATATAACACTCTTCTTTCCTGTTACTTGAGAGGGTCTTCAAAAGAGGCTTGGTTAAAAGGTTTAAGTTTTTATGCCAAAGAGAGTGCATATCGGAACGCCTATTCTAACGTAATTGCGGCAGCTATCTATGGGAATCTGCAATCCAACGGTGAGGCTCTTCGGATAATTCAAAGTATTTCTAATGCAGATTTGTATGCATTTAGCGATAAGCAAAAAAATAGCTATTACAAAATCGCTGCCCTAATTCATTATCATTCTGGAGATCGTGAGAAATCGAAGCAGCTATTTAATAAGTGTGAAGATAAGGATGATACCGAATATTTGCATTTCTTGTTCTACCTTCACTCGAAAGATCGGAGATGTCTCATTTTTAGTTGAAAGTCGGGAGCCGCTTTCGTGAAGTGAACC
>JBCECD010000237.1:0-3003 GCA_039206745.1 Bdellovibrio sp.
CTCCAAAGCCATCTTGAGATCCACCTGCTCCGGCTGAGTGTTAGGAGGTAGAGAAGCTCTCTTCGGTTTGTCGTTTTCCGGAGAGACGTCCCCCATTTGAACATAAGGTCCGTAACGACCACTCAGTACGTAAATCGGAAGTCCCGTCTGCGGATCTTTTCCCAGCGCATCCGCTCCATTGATTTTTTGATCGATCAGTTTTTCGGCAATTTCCGGTGTGATATCCGCAGGAGATTCATTGTCAGGGACAGAGGCACTGACCTCTTCACCATCTCTCTGTGTAGTCAGATAAGCCCCATACCGACCGACATGAAACTTATAACGGTCCATGCCTTCCAAAGTCATCGTGCGGGCTTCATCAGGATTGATTTTCTCTTCTTGTGTCTCCACACGAGCGCGCAATCCTTTAGGACCTTTATAGATAGAAGTCAGATACTTTTCCCAATCGAGATCGCCATCGGCAATATGGTCCAGGCTCTGCTCCATTTCAGAGGTGAAACCCAAGTCCACATACTCTGATAAATAATTACTCAACAACTTGGACACAATCATCGCAGTGAAAGTGGGAATCAAAGCTGTTCCATTCTTACGAACATACCCGCGATCAATGATGGTTCCAATAACAGAGGCATAAGTAGAAGGACGACCAATGCCCTCTTTCTCCATCGTTTGCACCAAACTCGCCTCCGTATAACGAGCCGGAGGTTTGGTCTCATGAGATGTCGGATCCAACTTCGCACACTTCACGGAGTCCTTCGCCTTCAAAGCCGGCAAACGAACTTCCCGCTCGGCCAAATCAGCTTCAGGATCATCACTTCCTTCCACATAAGCTCGCAAAAATCCGGGGAACTCAATGGTCATACCGGAAGCGCCAAAGAGAGCGTCTCCCACTTGAATCTTCGCACTGACCTGCTTTTGCCGAGCGTCCACCATTTGCGAAGCAATGGTTCTTTTCCAAACTAAATCATAAAGACGGAACTGAGTTCCAGTCAGTCCGGTGTCATCCGGATCTATAAACTGATTGCCCGCCGGACGAATCGCCTCATGGGCTTCCTGGGCACCTTTGACTTTTTTTGCAGCATAGTTGCGCGGCTGCGGAGTCAAATACTCTTTGCCATATTTGCCTTGAATACAATCACGTGAAGCCTGAAGGGCCTCTGTCGACAAGAAGGTCGAATCCGTACGCATATAGGTGATAAAACCTTGCTCGTACAACTTTTGCGCTACCTGCATGGTTTCCCGAGAGCTCAATCCTAACTTACGATTGGCCTCCTGTTGCAGGGTCGAAGTGATAAAAGGCGGAGCCGGTTTACGAGTGGTCGGTTTCTCTTCAACGTCCGCTACAGTCCAAGCGCCGGCTTTTAAATCCGCCGCCAGTTTGGATGCCGTCTTTTCGTCCAAAACAAAGACATCTTTGCCAGCCACAAGTTGTCCGGTCAGACCATCAAAATCTTTTCCCGTCGCCACTCGTTGGTTTTTATAGTGCTGCAAACGAGATTCAAAGCTGACATTATCTTTACTCAACTCAGCCAGAACACCCCAATAAGAGGATTTTTTAAAGCGAATGCGCTCTTGTTCTCTTTCAACAATCAAACGCACAGCCACCGATTGCACGCGGCCCGCCGACAAACCGTAGGCCACCTTCTTCCATAGCAAAGGAGAAATCGTGTAACCCACCAAACGATCCAGCACACGCCGTGCCTCCTGAGCCCGCACTAAATTCAAATCAATCTCTCGCGTGTCTTTCAAAGCTTTTTGAATCGCATCTTTGGTGATCTCATGGAACACCATGCGCTTGGTGGGAACTCGAGGCTTTAAAACTTCAAGCAAGTGCCAACTGATAGATTCCCCTTCACGGTCTTCGTCCGTCGCCAGGTATAATTCCGCAGCTTCTGCCAATTTGTCCTTCAGATTTTTCACGACCTTGGTCTTGTCTTTAGGAATGCAGTAAAGAGGCTCGAAGTTTTTATCAACATTCACACCCAACTGAGCCCATTTTTCTTTTTTTACTTTTTCAGGAATGTCCTTTGCGGACTGCGGCAAGTCGCGGATATGTCCCATGCAGGACTCCACCACATAATCGCGCCCCAAAAACTTGCGAATGGTTTTAGCCTTCGTTGGAGACTCCACGACGACGAGTTTTATTCCCTCTGATGCTTCATTTTTTTTTGCCATACACAAGTCCTCAACTCGAAATACCCACTAACTATATAGACAAAAAATGAAGGTGATTGCTCTTCGGGGCAAGTCTAATTTTTGACGAGCCAGGCCAAAGAGAGCTGAAGAAAGTTATTTTTTGAACCTCGCTCTGGTTTTCCGTACCTTTATAGAGATGAAAAATATTTCCGAGTTTTCTCACTCTCTGCAATTTCTGTTAACAGATATCGATGACACACTCACTGACGAAGGACAGTTGGGAGCCGAAGCTTATGCAGCCCTCTGGCAATTATCTCAAGCCGGAATCCACGTCGTGCCCGTCACAGGTCGTCCTGCAGGATGGTGTGAGATGATCGCACGTGTATGGCCTGTGGCTGGCGTCGTGGGAGAAAATGGGGGATTTTATTTTCGTTATCACGATAAAAAAATGCATCGCCATTTCTTTTTTGATGAGCCAACTCAAGCTCAGAACCGAGCCCGCCTCAAAGCTTTAGAGTCAGAAATTCGTTCTCAAGTTCCCGGATGTGATCTGGCCAGCGATCAATTTTGTCGTTTGATGGATCTCGCCATTGATTTTTGTGAAGATGTGCCCGCTTTACCAGCACAAGAGGTCCAAAAAATTGTTCAGATCTTCGCCTCTCACGGAGCACAAGCCAAAGTCAGCTCCATCCACGTCAACGGTTGGTTCGGCAGCTATGACAAACTCACTATGTCTTTACAGTTTTTAGAACGCGAATTCAATATCACCGCAGAAAAAGCCAAAGAAGTTTGCGGCTTCAGTGGGGATTCTCCCAACGACGAACCCATGTTCAAATATTTTCCTCAAAGTTTTGCCGTGGCCAACAT
>JBCECD010000238.1:0-3001 GCA_039206745.1 Bdellovibrio sp.
CCCGCCGCCTCTTTGAACTTTTCTTCCGCTTCCTTATTGCCGGGATTTTTATCTGGATGGAGTTGCATTGCCAGCTTGCGATAAGCTTTCTTGATCGCATCTTGCTCCGCATCGCGAGCAACACCCAAAATTTCGTAGTAGTCTCGTTGAGTCATCTTTTTAAACCAGTCCTGAAGTTATGCTGCCCACATTAAAACTTAAGACTTGCCGCAGTCAATGCTTAGAATAAGGGAATCAGAGAGTTTTCGTTCTGAATAAATTATTTTTTATTTTCTATAGAATTGAGCTTGTCCTGAAGCCTTTTGATAATGGCTGGATCCCGCTCCTCTCGAATCATCTGATTTAAAGTCAGTCGCGCCAAATCCAGGCGCCCCGCCTCCGTATACAATCGACCGGCCAAAGAGAACACCCAGGGAGGGGCTCCATTGTGTCCCGCCATGATCAAGAGCTCTGCAGCTCTTTCATTGTTTTTCACTTCATAGATATAATGATAGGCCGCCCGATACAGAATCGGCCAATCTTTTGGAAAAGCCGCCACGCCTTTATCAAAAATACGAGTCGCACCATCAATATCCGTGATTAAAATAGACAGGGCAATTCCGCCCGCCGCATAGGCAATCCGGAAGTTCGGCGAGAGATTCGTGATCGCATCAAGCATTTTAAAAAGCCACGAGTTGTTCATACAGACATTTTTGGCTTCTTCTTTTTCACAGTAATCAAAATCTTGCAGAGTTCTGATCCAAAAAACATCTGACATCGCCTCTTGAAAACCGAAACTGAAGTGTTCTATCGCGGTCGGAGGCGCGATGAGGTTTTTGGGGATTTTAGAGAGGTCTTGTTTTTGAAGTTGAGTGGTGACAAGGAGAGTGAATGCAAAAATCCCAAGCAGGATGCTTGGGATTTTTCTTATCTTACTAAGATAATTCAATTCTTTCGACATTCAGACTATCAACAACTTATGGAGTCGCAGCCGCTGCAGCAGCAGTAACGCCATTAACCCCATCCTGAACATTTCTTAAGGATTTAGAGCTATCAATAGCCCAATGATCTTCAGTGGATCCTACTAACACCGCACCGGCTCCCGCTTGAAAGGTATTTGAAGCCGTCACACAACCTGCCGCCACATTACTGGCTGTGGATGCGGGACACATCGCTGCAGCAATTGCTGGAGGCGCGGCACCACTTGCTCCATTCAAATTAGAACAGCCGGCACTGTTGGCTGCTGCACAATATGCAACTGTCGAGATATTTTGCGCTAGAGTAGAAAGAGTGGCAGTATAGCCATTTGAAGCATCGGCAGCGACGCCACCAGTAAATCCTACATTATATCTCAAACCACCTTCTGGCGTAAAACCAACTGCGCCAAAACGGCGGTCGTAAGTTCCATACTCAGCAAAAAACGCTTTCTCAGCCGTGTACAAAGAACCTAAGTTCGTCTTCGCCTCCGACTGTCTCGCTTTCGCCATATATTTGTTAACTGAGGGAATGGCAATTGATGCCAAGATACCGATGATGGCAACAACGACCATCAATTCGACCAGTGAGAAACCTCGCTGTGAATTTCTTGTTAATAACATTTAAGACCTCCATGGTTCATCTTTATTGTGTTTCCACATAAGTGTGGCAAAGGTGCAAGGTGAATGCAAGGGACTGTCTCAAAAATGAGGAGTTGTAATACATTTGGACAGAAAACAAATAAATATGGAACAAATATACGGACTAACAACCAGGTTTTAAATCGAGCCCGACTTGCCAAAGATGAAAGAGTGATCACTTTGAGTCATGAGGTACAATAAAGTCATGGGTAACAATAAAAACAATGAGTCAAACTATCCAACCTTCCATACCGAAGGAGAGGCTGGAGTTCAGATCGTCCCAAAAGTGGACACGCCGAAAATGTATAAAGTCATTATCCTGAATGACGACTACACGCCTATGGACTTTGTAGTTCTTGTATTGCGTCGTTTTTTTGCAAAAACAGAAGAACAAGCCACCAAAATAATGTTAGATGTACATAAGAAAGGCGCAGGTGTCGCCGGGGTTTATACTCTTGAGATTGCCGAAATGAAGGTGATGCAAGTAAACCAATTCGCGCAACTTAATCAGTATCCCCTCAAAAGCACTCTCGAGGAGGAACCATGATGAGCCGGGAACTTGAGCGCAAGCTCGCCGAAGCCACTGAATTCGCCAAACGCCAACACCACGAGTTTGTCACCCTGGAACACATCCTTCTCGTTCTCAGCGAATCCCCCCTCATGGTGGAAATATTGGAAGCCTGTGCCATCAATGTGCAAAAGCTCCGTCAGGATCTTCGCGATCATCTCAAAGTGGGAGTTCCGCAAATCACGGATGATCAACTCTCTTCTTATGGTGGTTATGACTCCTGGACTCCGGAATTCACCCTTGCTTGCCATCGCTTGATTCAAAGAGCTGCAATTCAAATGAAAAGCGCTGGTCGAAATCAGATCAGCGAAGGCAGCCTTTTAGTGTCTTTATTCTATGAACAGGATTCTCATGCCACCTTTGCTCTGGCTCGGCAGGGACTGACTCAGTTTGATATCATAAATTATATTTCCCATGGCATCGCCAAAGACGGCAAAGACCATGATATTCCTCCTGCCGCCTCCGCTCCCCGACCTAATGAATTTCAAGGAGAGGGTCTTGAGGAAGGACGAGGCTCGCCCCTAGAGAGCTTCTGTGTGAATTTAAATGAAAGAGCCAAGCAAGGAAAACTGGATCCTTTGATTGGACGAGACGATGTTCTCGACCGAGCTATTCAGGTTCTCAGTCGGCGCACCAAGAACAACCCTCTTTTAATTGGCGAACCCGGTGTCGGCAAGACCGCGATCGCTGAGGGACTCGCTCAGAGAATCATTGACGGAAAGGTTCCCGAAAAGCTCAAAAATGCTGTGATCTACTCTTTGGATTTGGGTGGACTGTTAGCTGGCACAAAATTCCGCGGTGATTTTGAAGGACGCTTGAAAGCTGTGGTCAAAGATAT
>JBCECD010000239.1:0-2915 GCA_039206745.1 Bdellovibrio sp.
TAGTGATACGGTCGTCGAACCAGGTTGCCAGGAGTTGAATAATTTCTATGAGCCATTAGCGTTTTTTCATGCACTTAAGTCTAACAATTCATCACGCACCTTGCGAAGAAAAACTTCAGACATTACTATGGACCAGGGTCTAAGTCAGGGGGATGACGTGATGGTGATTTTAAGAGTCTTGGTAGTGTGTTTGCTCTCTTCTTTTTCGGCTTTTTCGGCATATTCTCAGTCGGCGATGGCAAAGAAGCCTTCAGCGGACCGCTTTGCTGATGTGGAGAAGGAGTTTCAGGCCCTGGCGAAAAAATTTGGTGTCGAGACAAAAGATCTGGGCGTTTATGCGACTGTCGGTGAAGGTGCGGATATGAAAGTTCTGCTCGATATCCAGGGCGACAGAGTCATGATACCGGCTTCGATTTCAAAAGTAGCGACAGCTTCAGCGGTTTTAGCCCATTTCCCTCCGGGCCATAAATTCAAAACTCAGCTGCTTTTAGCAGACGCCATCCAGGGTGAGAATTTGAAGGGACCTCTTTATCTGAAAGGGGGGGGAGATCCCTCTTTCGTTTCAGAGAATATGTGGTATCTGGTGAATGCATTCACGCGTATGAAAATAAAAAAAATCGAAGGTGATATCGTTGTGGATGACTCTTTGTTTGATTCCATTCGCTACGATGGCAGCCGGCAGAAAGAGCGTGTGGATCGGGCTTATGATGCTCCGGTGGGAGCCATGAGTTTCAACTGGAACTCGGTGAATATCTTCGTTCGCCCCCGAGCGACGGGGGAATCTGCGGATGTGTTTATTGATCCTGAAAATGATTACATCCGTCTAGTGAATAAAGCTAAGACAGCCTCGGGCAACAGCAACAATCTGCTTGCTGATCGCCAGGACGACCGCAAGTTTGAAGGGGATGTCATTCATGTGGGAGGCAGCCTCGGTGTGGGCATGAGTGAAACAGTGGTCTTTAAAAATGTCACCCAGCCGGATTTGTGGGCGGGGGCTAATTTAAAATCCTTTTTGCAGCAGCGAGGGATTCAGGTGACAGGCAAAGTGCGCCGAGGTGTCGTGGCAGAGAAGGCCCGCATCGTGGCGGAGTCAGAAAGTAAAGCCATTGAGCAGATCGTGGCTGATATGAATAAGTTCTCGAATAATTATGTGGCGGAGATGTTGACGAAGAACTTGGGTGCAACCAAAAAAACTCAAGGAGCGTCCTTGGCTGATGGCGTGGCGGTTATCAATGAACACATGCAAAGTCTAGGAGTGCCGGCGGCTCAATACCGTCTGGACTCTCCCTCTGGTTTGACCCGTTCGAATCGCATGTCGTCTTTTGCCATGTGGAAGGTCCTGCAGCATTTGCGCGATGACTTTCAAGTTCAACCTGAGTTCCTCACATCTTTACCGATCGCTGGAGTGGATGGAACCTTGAAGAAGCGTATGAAAAACTCCGCGGCAGAGCGCTGGGTGCGAGCTAAGACCGGCTTTTTGACTGGCGTTGTGACTTTGGCCGGTTATGCTGGAATTGAAGATGGAAGAGTTATCACATTCTCGTTTATATATAACGGGTCTAGGGATGAAACGAAAGTGCGCGCGTTTTTTGATAATTTACTGATCTATCTAGTAAAATAGAGAGATCGCAGAGAGGAACAGAAGATGGGCAAATGGAGTGTCTCAATTTTATACGTCATCACCTTTTTATCCTGGAGCAGTGGGGCTCAAGAGGATCTGATTGCCAAAGTGGTGCCACAGCTGGTGCCTCCTTTGACGGAGGATGCGCGGCCTTGGCGAGCTCCGAGTTTTGCGGATCAAGCATCGGCCCTGGGATATTCTGAAACCTCTTTTGCCGTGCCTGCCGGGATGGAAAAACAAGTGCAGTTTTGGGTGGATGTTTACACTCAATATACCACGGATCAGGGAATCATCCACGACTCTGAGGATGTCGAGAAAATTTACGAAGTGGTGGATTTAAAAGATATCAGATCTGATCGTGTTCGTCAGAAGAAGATTGATTCGGTAAAGAAGAGGATTGCTGCGACTCTGAGCACTCCAGAAGAGAAAAAGCGCTTGCGCTATCAGTTAGGTCAAAAAAACAAAATGCAAGAGGCGATTTTTTATTCAGGTCGTTACTTGGAAGACATGGAAAAAATATTCCGTGATGAGAGTTTACCGATTGAACTGACACGTTTGGCTTTTGTTGAAAGCTCATTCAATGTGCTGGCTCGTTCGAAAGTGGGAGCCAGTGGTATTTGGCAGATCATGCCTTATACAGCTCGTCCTTACAAAATGATTTCGCCGACTGTGGATAAGCGGAATCATCCTTTGGATGCCACTCGCTTGGCGGCGAAGTTGTTAAAGCAGAATTACTCGATGTTAGAGGATTGGCCCTTGGCGGTGACGGGTTATAATCACGGACCGACTGGTGTGCTGAAGATGACGAAAAAATACCGGACTCGCGAGTTGGCCCACTTGGTGGAGAATGTGAAGTCCCGCCGCAGTTTTGGTTTTGCTTCTCGGAACTTTTACGCCAGTTTTCTGGCGGCTTTGGAAGTGGAAAGAAATGCCGGAAAATATTTTGGTGCTGTTTTATGGTCTAAGCCGTTGAATGCCCAGGATCTCAAGCTGCCTGTGGCTGTGAAATATAAAGATGTGGTGAGCTGGTTTGATGGCGATGAAAAGAAAGTGCAAATCTTCAATCCGCATCTCACTTACAAAGCCCGCAAAGGTCAGCCTATTCCTGCCAAGACAGTGATCGCGGTTCCGAAGGATAAATATGATGTGGCTCTGATTTCATTGGGCAGTCAAGACACTGTGGCCATGGACGAAAGGAACACAAAAAAAGGAGCTCACTGAGCTCCTTCTTATTTTTAGTGTGCGCCCGGCAGGGCGCCCTTCTAGGGGATGAGAGATCCCTGCGAGCCCGATC
>JBCECD010000240.1:0-2895 GCA_039206745.1 Bdellovibrio sp.
GCCTAGGCCATGCCTAAGAATATTCAGTTTATTAAAAGTGCGGTTTTGGCCAAAGATTATCCGATCCACGGCAAAGCCGAAGTGGCGATTGCCGGACGCTCGAATGCCGGAAAATCTTCTTTCATCAATGCTCTTGCCAAAGGCAAAGTGGCCAAGGTCAGTTCCACTCCTGGGAAGACCCGGCTCCTCAACTTTTTTGATATGGAGGAGTCTTATGTCTTGGTGGATATGCCGGGATATGGCTTTGCTGCCCGTTCTGGTGACGAGATGGTGGAATGGCATAAGATGATCGAAACTTATCTGATGGGGCGAGAGCAGCTCTGCGGCTTGTTGTTGATAATGGATATTCGCCGTTCCTGGACAGCGGATGAAGAGCTTCTGAAAAAATTCTCCGATCAGCGTGGCTTCCCTTTGGCGGTTGTTTTGACCAAAGCGGATAAGATGTCGCGCAATCAGATGCTTCAGGCGGTCTCAAAAATAAAAAAGGTTTCGGGACTGAGTGCGGTCTTTCCGGTATCTGCTCTTAAAAAGGAAGGGCAGGATGCTGTGGAAGACTATATCTATGATAACTGGGTGAAAGCATGAAGATCGTCGGTGTGATTCCCGCCCGCTACGGTTCCACTCGTTTCCCCGGCAAACCTCTGGTGATGTTGCAGGGAAAGCCTTTGATTCAGTGGACGATCGCTGGCGCTCAGAAATCACGCCTTATTAACGAACTGATCGTGGCGACCGATGATCCGCGTATAAAAGCCGCTGCCGAAGCTGTTGGCGCTGAGGTGGTGATGACCGCCAGCGATTTGCCGACTGGCAGCGATCGCATCTACGCAGCTATTGCCGATCGCGACTGCGATGTCGTCGTCAATATTCAGGGCGATGAGCCTTTGATTACGGGTGATCTGATTGATCTGCTGGCTCAGGTCTTTGTTCGGGAGCCAGAGATGGATATGGCGACCTTAGCTCATCCAATCAGTGAGCAAGAGTTGCAGTCACCCAACGCAGTGAAGGTTGTGGTGAATCAACGGGATGAAGCTCTGTATTTCAGTCGCTATCCTATTCCCTATTCCCGACATCAAGCTGCGGAATTGGGGAGTTATGAGGGATGTCTTAAACACATCGGCATGTATGCTTATTCAAAAAAGTTTTTAAAAAAGTTTTGTCAGACACCACCGGCCTTTATTGAAAGGGCGGAAAGTTTGGAGCAACTGCGAGCTCTGCATTTGGGTGCAAAGATCAAAGTTGTCAAAGTTCAAGAGGCAAGTCCCGGGGTGGATACTCCCGAAGATTTGCAAAGACTCGAAAAACTCTTAAGTCAGGGGAGATAATGGCCAAGAGAGCAGGGACGGGAAAAAATATTTCCACCGCGAAATCAACACGCAAAACCATGAAACAAAAATTCATCTTTGTCACGGGAGGAGTGGTCTCCTCCATTGGCAAGGGCTTGACGGCAGCCAGTCTGGGAGCGCTTCTCGAAGCGCGCGGTCACCGTGTGACGATCATGAAGTTTGATCCTTATTTGAATGTGGACCCCGGTACAATGTCTCCGTTTCAGCACGGTGAAGTTTATGTGACGGAGGATGGAGCTGAGACGGATTTAGACTTAGGGCACTACGAGCGCTTTACTTCGGCTTTGATGAATCGCTCAAACTCTGTTTCAACCGGTCAGATTTACGACACGGTTTTAGCGCGTGAAAGAAAAGGGGATTACCTGGGTGGTACAGTGCAGGTGATTCCGCATATCACGGAGGAGATCAAGGCGCGTATTTACGAAGCAGCTCAAGGCAATGAGATCATCCTGGTTGAAATCGGTGGCACTGTTGGTGATATCGAAGGTCAGCCTTTCCTTGAGGCCATTCGGCAGATGCGTTTGGATGTCGGTCCTGGCAACTCTGTCTTAGTGCATGTGACTTATGTTCCCTATATCGCCGCTGCCGGTGAATTGAAGTCCAAGCCGACTCAGCACTCGGTGAAAGAGTTGCGTGAGATAGGTTTGCAGCCGGATTTTCTGGTTTGTCGCAGTGAAAAAGTGATTGATGACAATCTGAAAGGGAAGATAGGTCTTTTCTGCTCGGTGCATGCGGAGAATGTTATTGCCGCTCAGGACAGTCGGTTTATTTACGAAGTGCCTTTGGCTTTGCACAAAGAAAAACTGGATGAATTGATTCTGCAAAACCTGGGATTGACGCCAGGTCGTCTGAACCTCAAGGGGTGGCAGAATTTAGTAAAGGTGCTCAGTCATCCCACCCACACTGTGAAAATCGGTGTTGTCGGAAAGTATGTGGATTTGAAAGAGGCCTATAAGTCTTTGCATGAAGCTTTGGTGCATGGTGGGATCGCTAACCACGCACATGTCGAGATTATTTATGTGGACTCTGAAAAGGTGACGGATAAAACCGTGCACTCTTTGCTGGGTAAGGTGGACGGCATTTTGGTGCCGGGCGGTTTTGGCACTCGCGGAGTGGAAGGCAAAATCACAGCTATCAAATACGCGCGGGAAAAACGCGTGCCCTTCTTCGGTATTTGTTTTGGTATGCAACTGGCGGCCATCGAGTTTGCCCGCAATGTCTGTGGAATCAAAGATGCGACCAGCCGCGAGTTCCACAACGAGAGCAAGCGTAATGGCAACTTTGTGATTGATTCCATGGTTGAGCAGCGTGGGATCGTCAACAAGGGTGGCACCATGAGATTAGGGGCTTTCCCTTGTAATTTGAGCTCAGGCAGTCGTGCACATCAGGTTTACAAAGCGGCGAATATCGCGGAACGGCATCGTCATCGCTTTGAATTCAACAACAAATATAAAGCATTATTTGAGAAAAATGGGATGGAGGCATCTGGTATCTGTAAAGAGAGGGACTTGGTCGAGATTGTCGAGCTGCCGGATCATCCCTGGTTTGTAGG
>JBCECD010000241.1:0-2890 GCA_039206745.1 Bdellovibrio sp.
ACGCAGTGTGGAAAGAGCGCGGGCAGTGGGGACGAAAGAGTCCCGTGTGCAAGCGATATTTATACATAAGTTATTGAAATAACAGGATTTAAACTTTCTTGAATAAAGACTCGAAGACGGTTAGTGTGCCAGAGTGACATTATAAATTGGAGGGAGAAATGGCTCAAAATTCAGAGCAAAATCCAGTGGGATAAAATGGTGTGGACTTCATTGAGTACTCAGGTCCTGATGCCCACTATTTTGAACAGATTTTTAAACGCTATGCTTTTAAAGAGGTCGGGCAGGTTCACGGCAAGAATATCAAGCTCTATCGCCAAGGGGATATCAATTATATTTTGAATTGTGAACCTCAGACGTTCGCCATGGACTTTGCCAAACAACATGGGCCTTCGATCTGTGCAACAGGCTTCCGCGTTCAGGATGCCGAACAGGCATTCAAAACGGCCGTGGCTCGCGGTGGTCGACCTTACGAAGGAAACGAGCATCAAAAAGGAGCGACACCGTTTCCGGCGATCTATGGTATTGGCGACTCTCTGATTTACTTTATGGATAAGAAAAACCAAGATCGTCTGTACAATGACATCTTCCAAGTCAAACCAGAGGATCAAGCCCCTCAAGGTGTGGGCTTCACGGTGATCGATCATTTCACCAACAATGTCCCTCGTGGTGAGATGGATAAATGGTGTGATTTTTATACGAAAGTTTTGGCTTTCCGTGAAGCTCGCTACTTTGATATTCGTGGTGCGAAGACAGGCTTGCTTTCAAAAGTGATGCGCTCTCCTTGCGGAAAATTCTCTGTCCCTATTAACGAGCCGACCGAGTCCAAGTCTCAGATCCAGGAATATCTCGATGAGTATAAAGGATCGGGGATTCAACACGTGGCTTTGCTCACGGATAATATTATCCACAGTTTGGAGAGCTTAAAGAGCAGTGAGATCCAATTTCTGACTCCACCGCCACATGCATACTATGAGATGCTGCATGAGCGTGTGCCGAATGTCACAGAAGACTTGGCTCGTCTTGAGCGCAATGCCATTCTTGTTGATGGAGATAAAAAAGGTTATCTTTTACAGATCTTCACGAAAAATACTTTTGGACCTATTTTTTACGAGCTGATTCAGCGCAAAGGTCATGACGGATTTGGTGATGGAAACTTCCAAGCCCTCTTCGATGCGATTGAGCGCGATCAAGCAGAACGAGGATATTTGACTTGATGTCTTTACCGCGCCCGCAACGGGGAGAAAAGCTGTCCGTCGAGCAGGCCATGAAGCTGGCCATCAGCGAGGCTTACAAAGGAGCTCCCTTTGTAAGCCCCAATCCTTTGGTGGGGGCGACGGTTTTGGATGCTCAAGGCGGATTTCTCGCAGCCGGTTATCATGAGGTCTACGGTGGACCTCATGCGGAAGTTCAGGCCCTGCGAGGTCTGTCTGATGAGGAGCTGCGCGAAGCTCATGTTATTGTCACCTTAGAGCCCTGCGCTCATCAGGGAAAAACGCCTTCCTGCGCGCGCATGCTGGCGACCAAGCCTCTTAAAAAAGTGACCTACGGTTTGATTGACCCCAATCCACTTGTCGCCGGTCAAGGCGCTGCGATTTTACAAGAGGCGGGGATTGAGGCGGAGTTATTTCTAGCGGCCCATGCTGCTGAAGACGAAGCGATTGCTGTGCAATTGGAAAAAGTGTGTGAAGCCTTTCTCTGGAATTTTCGCGAAAAAAAAATTTTTGTGGCGTTGAAGATGGCCTCCAGTATGGACGGTCAGGTGGCTTTGCGCTCTGGTGAGAGTCAATGGATTACAGGCCCTGAGTCGCGAGAACAAGTGCATTACCTGCGGGCTTGTTACGATGCGATTCTCGTCGGCAAAGGCACTGTGGAGTTTGACAATCCTTCATTGGATATTCGTCATCCTCAGATCACGAAAAAAAATAAAGTGATTGTTCTCGATGGTGAAGGGGAGTTGTTGCTGAAGTTTGATGAATTGAAGTTGGCGAAAGTTCATGACAGCTCCGCTATTTACTGGTGTGTCTCTGAAGAGAGTCGAGAGGCGGTTGAGAAAATTCTTTCTTCGCTGCGTTCTCCTCCTGAGGTTCTCTATTGTAAAACCCATGTCGGGGGGGATTTGAATCTTCAGGATCTTTTGCGACAGCTGTACGGCAAAGGACTTCGTTCGGTGATGGTCGAGGGCGGAGCTCTCACCGCCAGTTCTTTTATTCAAGAGGATCTGGTAAATCGTCTTTATCTTTTTCAAGCTCCTATTATTATGGGTGCCGGGGGAAGTCGGTCCTGGACCGAAACTGTGCGAATTTCTGTCATGAAAGACAAAATTCAGTTAAAACACCCTGAATATATTACATTGGGGTCCGACATTTTTCTGTCGGCAAAAATGAGGGACAAAATATGAACTATAGATGGACCAGGGCTGCTGATGGCGCATTAGCTGGAGTCTGCAAGGGTTTGGCTCAGGCCTTAGGTATAGAAACGTGGATAATGCGCATTATATGGCTTATAGCACTGCTGTGGTTTGGAACTGGTTTGTTCTTATATTTGATCTTAGCAGCTTGTTTACCGCGGGCCGACAAGCTGGACCAAGCTCTCGATAGGAAGATCCTAGGAGTTTGTGCTAGAATAGCTAAAAGGTCGCGCATTGAAGTAGGCCTGGTTCGAGTTGGATTTGTTTTTCTAGCTTTGACCACCGTCGGTGTTGCAATTCTGGGTTACGGTTTAGGATATTTTTTGATTCCTAAGTCGGAAGATCCGCCAAGTCGCTCGAAGAGCGCAGGAGTATTTTAAATTATATGGGTGATGACAGTAGGAGCTCGATCCTAAAATCCCTTAAAAAAGAATGGTCGCTTTTCTGGCAAGCGTTTCAAGAGGAAGAAGAATCCACACAATC
>JBCECD010000242.1:0-2867 GCA_039206745.1 Bdellovibrio sp.
AATGGTTCGGACTTTGGTTTCTATTGGAAAGAAGAAGAGCTGACGGAGGCTGCTAAGTCCAGCCGTAAAGGTTCGAGCCGGGTGAATATTGAGGCGTTGGTCCTCCATGAAATGGGCCATGTTCTCGGACTCAAGCACAAAGATGGAGATAGTTCAGTGATGGCGACGTATTTAGCTGGAGGCGATGACCGCGTAAATGTGGCGGCAACAGATAAAAAAGCACTTCAGTGTGAGTATTAGAGTAACAATTTTAGTCGCAAGGCATTGTAAAAAACTCATGTAAGGTTATTTAAGTTGTTGAGAGCGAAGGAACCTAACTAGACTTTTAATTCTGCGCCACGAGCAGCAGAGGAGGCACAATGAAAACCACAAATACTGATAAGAATATGCGCGAAGAAGTGGCGTCAAAGTCTTATCTGGAGCCTCTTTCAGAGATGTCCCCGAAGACACATAAGTCTTATCATGAGATGTCACACACACCTGTTGTGGAGTCTGATATTCTCACGCAATTGCATGGCAATATTGTGATGTTAGAGCAGTTGCAAGCTCGTCACGCTTTCTTGATGCGTGAAGTTCGTTATTTGTTGAAAGCGGAATAGTTCATTAAGCCTTGCGATCCAAGCGAGGTAATCCTTTAGGTATATAAAAGACCATCCAATCACCCTGTCGCTCTCGGGTGATGCCTTCGGAGATCACCGGTTTTTCAAAAGGAAATTCTTCCCGAAAAGTTTGAAAGCTGGAACTGCTGACAGTTTTCTCATCACTTTCAGTTTTATCTTTGAAAGAGCGTTGTCCTGCGACGATGGCGCGATCATTTTGAATGTTGACCTTCACATTTTCTTTCTCATGCTCGGGAACAAAGGCGCGTAAAATATAAAAGTCAGGATTCTCTCTCAGGAAGCTGCCGCGATCTTCCACTTTATAAAAGGGATCGTTCTCCTTGTTGACGTATTTGAGGGAGTCTTTCACAAAGTCTTTGCGGATGTCTGCCATCTGTCTTGCGTATCTTTGATCTTGAATATCTAAAGCTTCGCGCTGGGCTTTCTCATTATTTTGATAAGTGCTTTTAAAGCGAGAGTGCTGGGTTTTCAGATCGTCTTCATAAGCTTTTTTGTCATGAAGGAGGCGGTTGGAGTATTGCGTGTTGAGATGCTCCTCTTTGGCAACCCATTGTTTCTGTTGTTGATCATAGCGTTGAGCGGAGGTGTCCTGCAAGCGGGCCCTCTTTTTTTCTTCTAGCTCTTTCTGTTTCACCAGGCGTTGCTTGCCGCGCTCATCGGCTTCAGTCAGCTCTTTATCATTGCGGGTGCGCAGTCTTTCATAGGAACTGCGACCTCGTTCCACTTCTCCCTGCAGGCGGCTGTCGTTTTGTTGGCGCTGAGTTTCGAGGCGTTTCTCGCTGAACTCATTGATCTGCTCCATGTCGCGATTGTATTTGTTTTTGGCTTGAGTCACATCTTCAGAGCTGCGCTCGCGGATCTGTTGAACCCGCTCCTGGGCACGGGTTTCAATGTCTTTCACTTTTTTATTGCCATCGGTTTGCGCTTGCGCCACTTGCTCTTGCTTGCGTTCGCGCAAGACGCCTAATTTTTCACCGTAGCTCTGTTGAAGGTTTTGTGTTTTCTGGTTGTATTTGTCGTGCAGGGTTTGCTGTTGCTCAAACGCATTCTCAGCCATTTCTTTTTGGCGGCCCCGGATATGATTGATGGCCGCTTCGTTTTGCTCCACGATCTGGCTTTTCTTATCGCTATAATAGCCCTTCAAGTCATCGAGTTGAGCTTCATTCTCTTTGACCACTTGTTTTCTTTTCCGATTGTAATCGGATTGCAGATCGGTGAGATCGGCTTGTTGAGCTTTGCGTGAGGAGGAATCGATAGACGACATATCCCCAGTGTATCAAAAAGAGGCAAGTCTATTAAGGGGTCGGGGGCGTAGCAGGTGGAATCTGGCCTTTGGGGTTGGGGCAATGGGGCACAAAGCCGTCAGTACGGCCATAGCAGCGCCAAGTATCGATATAAGTGATTCTTTCGTTCGCAGCGACGGGATAATACATGCGATATTGTTCAGGGTCGAGAGTGCTCTCCACCAGACGAAAGGAGGGCGCAGCTTGAGAGTTGGCGGACTGTTGCTCTATTTTCAAAACAAAGACGCGGTATTCAGCCAAAGCTAAATAAGGCGAAAGAGTCAAAAAGAAAGCCGACAGGAAAATTCGATATTTCACAAGCTCTCCTATCGGCTTTGCGGTGGGAAACATAATCAGCATAGCATTCAGAAGTTTGTGTGCCCGCAATTTTTTAAACGGGTATCTCTTTAGAACTCCAACAGTTTGACACTTTGGCGTCAAATCACCAACGAAGTGAAAACGAAGAAAAAAATGTCAAACTGTAGTGCGGTCGCGAGTGGGGTTTCGGTGGAGTCTCAATTTGAGAAGCTCAAAAAAGGAGGGGCGATGGTGATTTTTGAAGTGAACTTTCTTTTTAGTGACGTTCGTAGTTGGAGCGCACAGTGTTTTCAACAATATGAAAATAGGCGCGGACCAGCATTTGATAAGATTCGGGGGAGAGCGCTTGCAAATAGGCCATCTTTTCAAAATATGTTTTTTTTGCAATCAAGGCCGTCATGATATCTTGCACTTGTTTCATTTTGTCGAAGGTGTAGAACTCTTTTTCGTCCTCACCTTGACTGAGAACATCCGCGATGGATTTGTTGTCAAACAGAACATGAACACCGAGGGCAGAATGCGAGAGCAAAGCTTCCATTCTTTCAAGACTAGTCTCTTCCATATTGACCAAAATCGCCTCCTTGCGAAGTACGCTTCATCTCCGATGTTGAGGAATAATCGCCGCTCTTGCAAGGCCAAAAAAATG
>JBCECD010000243.1:0-2859 GCA_039206745.1 Bdellovibrio sp.
CCAGAGGCTGCGAATCACCCCCTAGTCGAAATGGTGGACCCGAATGAAGCTAACTAAGCTCATTAAGTCAGTGATTTTTCTTTCGTTATTAACTTTTGTCGGCGCTGTTCAAGCGGCTCCCGCAACCCAGACACTCCCTTATTATGGTGAAGAGTTCTATCGCGACCTGCGAAGTGGTATCGCGAACAAAGATCTGCTCTATCGTTTAAAGGCTGTTTTGAGAAGCTATCACATACAACAGAATAATGGTTATGATCTGATTGCTTCCTCTTGCAGTGAGGGTTCAGGTCGTTGTTATTCGCACAGAGCGATTGGCTATGGATCGGCTCGGGTGTTTTTGATGGGTAACTACTATTTAGTCAAAGATGCTTCCGGTGAATATGCGATCCGCGATGTTTACTGTGATAAAAATAAAACGCGCTCTGATTTCCGCGGTCATGGGCCGGCTCCGGGGACTATTCCAGATAATAATGTGGTGAATGTGGAGCACACCTGGCCTCAAAGTCGCTTTACTCACAGACATTCGGATGAAACACAAAAGTCTGATTTGCATCACTTGTTCCCTACAGATTCTCAGTTGAACTCTATTCGCGGTAACAACATGTTTGGTGAAGTGACTCAGGACTTGATGGATCTGAAATGTCCGGCATCTCGTTACGGCATAGGTTCTGCCGGTTCTGAAGATATTTTTGAGCCACCACAAAATCACAAAGGGAATGTGGCTAGAGCTCTTTTCTACTTCTCCACTCGTTATGATTTGAATATCGACCCACGAGAGGAAACGGTTCTTCGCAAATGGCACCGTGAAGATCCTGTTGATGAAGATGAAATGAAACGCAATGAAGAGATCTTCAAGGTTCAGGGCAACCGCAATCCCTTCATTGATTTTCCTGAATTGGTGGATAAAGTCGCTGACTTCTAAACGAGGTTCTTGAACGCCCAGCGAAGTGCAAACAAACTTCGTGGCGGACAGCGCGGGGCTCGAGAACGAGCTTCTAATTTCAATTCAGTTACAGATGCTGTAGCGGCAGAAAAGAAAAAGGCCAGTTTGCACTGGCCTTTTTAATTTTATCAAAAATAGAGGTGAGAACATCATGCTCCCCGAGACCTTCCTTGGTATCACCCCTCCCGTAACAATGATTGCAGCATAACAAAATTATCCTGGCAAGAGGCGATTTACTGTTTTTTGATAATTTGTATTCAGAGGTTCTGTCATTTGCTGGCTAAGTAGAGGATATTCTTGCTTAACCAGCAATTTTGTTTAGATCTCTTCGGCGGGAGCAAATCCTCGGCGAAGAGTGTTTTCGGTCACGCAGGCAGGTTCCACATATTGCTTTAAGTAATCAGGCCCCCCTGTTTTTGACCCGATACCTGACATTTTAAAACCACCAAAAGGATGACGATCAACCATCGCACCTGTGATACCGCGATTGATATAGAGATTGCCGACTTCAAATTCTTCTTTGATACGAGCGATGTTCGCAGGACTGCGTGAGAACAGACCACCCGTCAAAGCGTACTCTGTGCTGTTGGCAATTTCGAGTGCATGATCGAGATCCCGCGCACGAATCATGGCCACAACTGGGCCGAAGATTTCTTTTTGTGCCAGATCTGAATCCGCAGGAACTTCGCCAAAAATAGACGGAGGAATAAAGAACCCGCCTCCTGGGACAGCTCCTTTAAAGAGAAGCTTGTGCCGGCCTTCGGCCTCACGAAGAGTTCCAAGAATGCGATCATAGGCCTCTTGATCGACGACGGGCCCTAAAGCTGTTTTGGGATTTTCAGCTGGCAAGACTTCCATAGAGCGTGCTGCCTCAACCAAACGATCTGCAAAGCGTTCATAAACCTCATCGAGAACGATGACCCGGCTGGCGGCAGAACACTTCTGGCCGCTGAAGCCAAAGGCAGAGTAAAGAACGCCGTCAACAGCCTCATCCAAATCCGCATCGTTATCCACGATCACGGCATTTTTTCCACCCATTTCGATGATACATCTCTTCACATGTTGTTGGCCTGCTTGTACTTGGGAAGCGCGATGGAGAATGTGCAAGCCCACATTTTTCGAACCAGTGAAGGCAATAGTGGTTGTGAACTTGTGATTGACGATAAACTCGCCGACCTCTTCGCCAAAACCAGGCAGGAAGTTGATCACTCCGGCAGGGAAGCCGGCTTCGCGGATCATCTTCATCAAGCCCCAGGCCACAACCGAAGACTGTTCGGCTGGCTTCATAACAACCGTATTGCCTGTGACAGCAGCGGCGGCAACCATACCAGTTAATATCGCCAGAGGGAAATTCCATGGAGCGATGACTGCGGTGACACCCCGGGATTTATAAATGTATTGAGAGATTTCTCCCGGCACACCACCCACACGTTGCGGCTTTTGCAACTCTCGCATGTGACGAGCGTAGTATCGGCAGAAGTCGATAGCTTCACCGACGTCGCCGTCCGCTTCAGCCCAAGATTTGCCCACTTCATACACTTGTGTGGCGATCAGCTCAAACCGATCGCGCAACATAAGATCTGCCAGTTTGTCCACCAGAGCCGCTCTTTGTTCCGCAGGCACTTTTTTCCATGTGCTGTAAGCCGATTGAGCCGCTTGCATAGCGGCTTCGGCTTGCTCAGTTGTTGCCATGGAAATAGTGCCGACAACCTGTTCTGAATGAGAGGGGTTGATTCGAGAGAATAACTTGGTCGAGGTGAGTTCTTTATTTTGAATCACCACAGGAACTTGTACTGGCAAGCGACGGCCCAGATCTTTCAAGGCGCGGTCCATTTTCTCGCGGTTTGCAGGAACGGCAAAATCCAAGAGAGCTTCATTGTAGAATTTGCCGGCTTTTTGGTTGAGTGCTGATGAAC
>JBCECD010000244.1:0-2817 GCA_039206745.1 Bdellovibrio sp.
AAGAAATCATTGCAGAAGCCCAAGAGGTTGTTGAACTCAAAGCTCTCGAACAACATGAACGCGTTCAAGAAATTGAAATGGAAATGTGGACCAAAGTAGAACCTGATATGCTCAAGTCCGAAGGTCACATTGAAGAGCTGCAAGAGCTGAGTAATGAGAAAAAAACCAAGGCCGATTCCATCATTCAAGAGGAAAAAAAGAAGCTGCAAGAGCGAGACGCCGAAGTGCGCTCGCAGGAGCAAGGTCTGCGCCAGCAGGAAGGCCAACTATTAAAGCTTAAAGAACGTCAGCAAGATTTGAATAAAGATCTTGTCAGCAAGCTGACTGAGCGTCTGAACACATCCGCAGAGGATTTCAAAACTCAAATCAAAAATCAGATGGAAGAGGAGTCTCGTCGTCGTATGACCCGTCTCCTGCAAGAGGCAGAGGAAGATGCCAAGGAACACGCTGAAACTCGCGCCAAACGCGTTCTCAGTTTGATCATTGATCGCTTTGCCCGCCCCTATTGTGCCGAACGCGGTATCGGCGCAGTGAATTTTCCCGACACCCACATCCGCAAACTTTTCTGCGATCCGAAAGGCGAAAACATCAAGGCCGTCCAAGAGTCCTGTGGCTGTGATATCATCGTCGAAGAGGGCATGGAGATGGTCGGCGTGGCTGGATTTGACCCGGTTCGCCGCGAACTCACTCGCCGCACTTTAGAAAGAATTTTCAAAGAGAAGAAGAACATCACTCCTGATTTTATTCGCAAGATTGCGGAAAATCAGAAGAAAGAACTCTTTAAAAATATCAAACACGATGGGGATGCTTTGGCTAAAGAACTGAAGCTGGAAGGTCTTCATCCGGAGGTCCGTCAGATGATGGGATCTCTCCGCTATCGCTACTCCTTTACACAAAACCAATATTTCCACTGCGGTGAAGTGGGTTGGCTGGCCGGCCTGATGGCTTCTGAGTTAAAGTTGGATATTAAAAAAGCTCGTCGTGTCGGCATGCTTCATGACATTGGTAAATCCATGGACCACGTTCAAGAAGGGGGCCATGCGGTGATTGGAGCCGACTTCATCGCAGCTCGAAATGAGGCGCCCGATGTGGTTCATGCGGTCAAAGCCCATCACTTTGATGAGCAACCTTCCACAGATCATGCCTTCTTAGTGATTGCCGCCGATGCCGTCTCAGGAGCGCGCCCTGGAGCCCGTCGTTCCACTTTAGAATCCTACAATCAGAAGGTGTCCGAGTTGCAGGATATTGCCCGCAGCTTCCCTGGTGTCACAGACTGTTTTGTTTTAAGTGGCGGACGCGAGTGCCGAGTCCTTGTGAACGGAAAGAAAGTGGATGACGTTCAGGCACTGAGTCTATCGAAAAAAATTGCCACACGCATAGAAGAAGAGTGCAATTATCCCGGGCAGATCAAGGTTGTTGTTGTCCGCGAAACTCTTGTCACAGAACAAACTCGCAAAGAACTCGCATAAAAAACGAGTTCTTTGTGTCTTTTCACAGACCTTTTATTAAAATTAGGTCATCCTCCGTCTTTTAGAAGATTCTCCGCTCCTCTTGAGGTCAAAATAAGAAGGTGATTTTTAAACGGAGGAAAAACCCCATGGTGATTGAAACAGCATTAGAAAAACAATACACTCACCGGGTGCTTGTCATTGATGACAGCCTCGATTCAGTCAAGTTAATGTCCCATATTCTGGACCACTACAAATGTGATGTCACAATGGCTTTCGATGGACAAGATGCAATTCCACTTCTTGCAAATAGACATTTCGATTTGGTGATTTTGGATTGGCAAATGCCACAAATGGGTGGTCGCGACACTCTTTTATTAATGGATCATCTTCTCAGCGAGAAAAAGGCCAACAAAACCCGTCGCGCTATTCCCGTGGTGATTTACACGGGTCATTCCGAAGAAGAGCTCGAACTGCCTCTGGTAAAAAATTTCAACTACACTGGCTTTATCAACAAAAACCAGGCCTTCAGTTCCATGATGAGATCTTTTAATTTTATTTTAAGAGCGCTTTAAGATGAGATCTTTTAATTTCACTCTAAAAGCTTTTTAAAAAGAAAAAGGCCTGATCATTCAGGCCTCTTCTTCGCCCACCCTCTATCTATGTTGCATACCGGAGGGTGGTTTGCCATACGTTCGCTATAGAATTGCTTACTCAGGGCGAGCGCAGCGACCTTGTTCTTGGCAGCGGATCATTTGGAAACGATAGTCATGCATTTCACGCAGAGTGTAGGCCATTTCATAGTCAAAGCCTTGAGACTCAGAACCCTTTTGCGCGATAGAGAAAAAATCTTGGATGTAACGGAATCTTTCAGCATCAAAGTTTTGGTGTGTAGAAGTCGATTGGAAGATCAGGTTTTTACCTGATTTGATATTGCGCAGGAAACGCTCGCGTTGCTCTTGAGCTTTTTTCAAACCACCGCGCACGTCCTTCCAGCATTTCACTTCTGCTACTTTCAAAACTTTGTGAGTGTTATTGTCAAAGATCACAACATCCAACTCACCAATAGTGCGAGTGCCATCACCGTAGGCAATACCCACTTCCACAGAATACTGAGGCGCTGGATATTCGCGTTGCATATCCAAACGAGCAATCTCCTCACAGATAGATCCCGCATCTTCATAATTGCGAGGAACATTTTTAAGTTCAGCGAAATCCTCAGCCCAGCTGGCGAAAGCGGCAGAACTTGTAATAAGAAGGGACACAAAAAGAAGACATGGCTTCATGAGCGCATTTTTCATATATACTCCATAGTCAGACATTTACGGCGTCTGGTAGAAACGCAACCCCATATCGGCTGCTTATACGG
>JBCECD010000245.1:0-2815 GCA_039206745.1 Bdellovibrio sp.
GATAAAGCCCTTGCAGCAGGATATGAGTCGCTGCGATCAAATCGTCAAAAGTCTTTTGGGTGAAGCGCCTCCACTTTTGTCTTTGGAAAGTGCTTTGCAGTCAACGGGTCTGCCGGAAGAAGATATTCAGAGTCTGTGGAAAGAGATTATCACCCAGGAAGTTTTATCCCGCCACAAAGTTCGCGATGAATCAGCCCGACGTAAATTTCTTTCTGATTTTTTACTTTTGTTACAACAACAAAAGGGAGATATCCGTCGTGGACTTTTACTGCTTAAAGATTTCATTCACGGCACCCGGGCTAAGGCCAGTTTCTTTTCTCTTTTATTGCGGGAACCGGCTTTAATGCAGCGCCTGGCCTGGTTGTTTGGTCATTCTCCCTATTTATCCAAAATTCTCTGTCATCGCCCTGAACTGCTGGATAGTTTTGTCTACCGCTCTCAGGATCGCATCTCCTCTGATATGGCGACTCTTTTAGAGGATCTGGCGGAAAAAAGGCTGCTTTCAGAAATTATCAATGGCAGTGAGTTTTTAGAAAATAAAGACCTCTCTCACCTTCTTCCGAATCTGACTTCAACAGCGGATTCCATTGTCTTAACTTTACAGTCGGCTTTAAGCGCAGAGTATCCTTCCTCCCTGCAGCTTTTAGCTTTGGGGAAATGGGGCGGAGAGGAGCTTGGCTTTCGCTCCGATTTGGATTTTATTTTCGTCGCTCCGAACGAGCCGGAAGAGAACGACTTCAAGGTGGCCAAGCGTTTGATCTCACGGCTGACCGAGCCTCATCGCGGCGGTGCAATTTATTCAGTGGATATGCGTTTACGCCCCTCGGGCAAAGCAGGTCCTCTGGTGATTGCATTAAAAGACTTGCAAGATTATTTACAACATCAGGCCTCGGCCTGGGAACGGCAGGCCTATACCAAGGCTCGTTGGATTGTGCCCTCTAACAAGGCTTCGTTGAATCCCTCTCTGCTTGAGCTCTTCATTAATAAGGGTTTCACAGCTTCAGAGCTGCAAGAGCTGGAACGCATTCGTTTGCAATTATTGGCTCCAACTTCAACTTTGAATCTAAAGTTTAGCGAAGGTGGTCTGGTTGATATAGAATTGGCGGCACAAACTTATGTGCTCAACCATCATCTGACACCGCCTTCCACCAAGACCGCTGACTTCCTGACTTGCCTTCCATCCAACAAGCTTTTATCTAATTACAATAAGCTGCGTCATATCGAGCAGACGCTTCAGCTTGTTGCGTCAGAATCTCTCGTTGAGGTGTTGCCAAATCACGAGTCCTTTCATGCTCTTGCCATGGCGCTCCAAATGCCTTCTCAGAGTTTGTTACAGGAGCTTCACAGCCTTTTCGCGGACAACATTGTCATTTTGAAGGAACTTGACCCTCGCCGACGGTCTCACTAATAGTAAAAGGGTTGGACAAAAGTCAGGAGACACAATGTCGAAGAATATCTATGTTAAAAAGGTATTTTGGATTTACCTGTGCGCATTTTTATTAGCAGCCTTTAGCTTCCGCGCTGACGCTCAAGAAAATGCAAAAACAAGTCCGAAGGCAAAAGCAACTGCTAAAGCGAAGAAGGGAAAAGAGATGTTCGCACTATTCGAAACTAACAAAGGAAACTTCAAAGTTAAATTTTTCACGGAGAAAGCTCCAAAAACCGTTGAAAATTTCGTCGGCCTAGCTGAAGGCACCAAAGAGTGGACAGATCCTAAAACAGGTCAAAAAGTTAAAAAGCCTTTCTACGATGGCCTGACTTTCCACCGCGTTATCAAAGACTTTATGATCCAAGGTGGTTGCCCATTGGGTAACGGCACCGGCGGTCCTGGGTTCCGCTTCGAAGATGAGTTCCCTGCGGGCGCTCCTAAGCATGACAAACCAGGCGTCCTGTCTATGGCTAATGCCGGCCCTAATACCAACGGTTCTCAGTTTTTCGTCACAACAGTTCCCACTCCTTGGTTGGATGGCCGCCACACTGTATTCGGTGAAGTTGTTGAAGGCCTGGACGTTGTTCACGCTATCGAAAATGTTGCCAAAGGCCCTATGGATCGCCCGTCAGAGCCTGTTATCATTAAGCACATTCAGATTATTAAGTAATTAAGGCCTTTTTGATTTCTGCTTTTATGAAGCCTCTGTTTTACAGGGGCTTTTTTATTTCACTCGGAGTCTCTTCGGACAACAAAGCAAAACCATCCGCGGATCTATTCGAAATCCGGATCACTCTAAGCTCAGCTTGCGTTTAAATTGAAAGACAGCCCGGTCTGAATCTTGCGGGAAAGACCATTGCTCTCGCAAGAGCTTCTCAAGGAGTCCCTCTCTTTCCCCTAAAGAAAGGAGGGACCGAATGAAAAACACAACCTGTTATTCATTTCGGAAATTCCTGAAGCTACTTAAGGAAGTACTTCGGGTTATTCTGATCTTGATCAGAATACTTAAAGAACTACTATCGTAAGTCTTGTTTTTTAACGAAGGGGGTTTTTAACTTCTTCTTTTAAATCTGGAACGTACGGGTATCTTCATCTTTCCAGGAACGGATTGAACATCCGCGAAGGAGAGTCCTCAAGGAAGAAGCCTTGCGAGGGCATTAGATTTAGAAATAGACTTTCCCATCCAAAAACGTCTCAAAATAAGACAGCTGTCGAGGTTTTTGGCAGGGCTGTGCCCGAACTTGTCTCTCTCTCTAAATGAAACACTTCTATTGATGATAATTTCGTTTTAACAGGCCTCAAGTTTGCTTCTTCTGGATATGAGGATCTCTATCTGAGGGAGTGGATTTTATGAAGTGGTTGAAAAAGGCTTTTGTCGCTTTAGCT
>JBCECD010000246.1:0-2815 GCA_039206745.1 Bdellovibrio sp.
GCCGATTCCTTTTTCGTTTTTGACCTACGCTCGACGATAAAGTCCAGAATTCTGTCTCAGATTGAGAAAAATAGAGATTTCACTCTCCTAACACGATTTTTTTTCCGAAAATAGAGTAAAAGGGGGGTCTGTGAGACAGGCCGTGCGATTTCCAACCAAAGAAACAGCTCATATAGAAGTCTATGGACACATGGGCTCCTTGATGGTTCATTTGCGAAATCTCTCTCGTACGGGAGCTTGCTTGGAAGTTTCCAATAAGGGGGATTATGTTCCTCAAAAGGGAGATCTCCTCAACATGACTGTGCGCCTCAGTTCTCTTCAACGCACCCATCACGTCACAGCAGAAGTTGTGTGGACTCAGGGAATGGGTTTGGGAATTTGCTTTATCGATAAAGGCGAAGTCCTTGAAAGAATGATGGCCAAAAGCAGCTCGATTTAATAAACTGAGTCCATGCGGATTCAGACTCAGTACGATCTCAGCTCTCTCAACACTTTACAATTAAGATCTCAAGCCGATCACTTGGTGGAGTTACGAACTCCACAAGATCTCGAAGAGGTTTTGTCTGATTCTTCTTTAAAGAAAATGCCTTGGCATATTTTAGGTGGCGGCAGCAACGTGGTTCTGCCTTCTTTTATTCAAGGCTTGGTTTTAAAAACTGCGGCGGAGGGATTTTCTCTGAATGAAGAGGATTCGCAGGCATGGTTTGTTGAGGCTGAGGCTGGCGTGAACTGGCATCAATTCGTGCAATGGACTTTGCAACAGGGTTATGCGGGACTGGAGAATCTGTCTTTGATTCCAGGAACTGTGGGAGCGGCACCTATTCAGAATATTGGCGCTTATGGCGTGGAAATCAAAGACCTGCTTTGGCAGGTTCACGCTTATGATTTGCGCTCGGGCGAGAAAAGAATTTTCTCCAACAAAGAATGTCAATTTTCTTATCGCGACAGTTTTTTCAAAAACGAGGGGGCTGGGCATTACTTGGTTTGGAAGGTGGTTTTTCGCCTTCCTAAAAAAAATATTTTGCATCTGGAGTACGGAGACATCCGCAAAGAGCTGGATCGCATGCAGGTGCCGGCCTCTGCACAGAATATCTCGGATGCGGTTATTCATATTCGCCAGAGCAAACTTCCTGATCCTCGTGTGATTGGCAACGCCGGCAGCTTTTTCAAAAATCCTATTGTTCCGGCAGCCCAGAGGGATGCTCTTCTACAAAAGCATCCTGACTTGGTCAGCTATCCGTATCGAGAGGGCTTCTACAAACTCGCCGCTGGCTGGCTGATCGACAAAGCCGGCTGGAAGGGCCAGCGCCAGGGCCCTGTCGGCATGTACGAAAAGCAAGCTCTCGTCCTGGTCAACCACGGCGGCGCCACCGCTACAGACGTTTGGTCTCTGGCTCACACCGTAGCCCAAGACGTCCACACCCTCTTCTCCGTAACCCTAGCCCCCGAACCCATCCGCTGGTAAAAAAAAGGTGCCTGGTGATTTTTTACGCCTACAGCGCGTTATCTTGCTGAAAAAAAAGGACTCTTAGATCTTTCCAAGAGTGCTTATTAAAAATTAAATCAGTTTAGGCGTAAAAAATCACCAGGCACCTTTAGGTGTGGTGGACGTACATTTTTAGGTAGAAGCCTTCAGGGAATTGCATGAGGGTGGGGTGGTCGGCGGCGTGGCCGCCGCGGAGGACGCTCCGGACTTCGGTGGTGTTGCGAAGAGAGGCCTTGCGAATGGCGTCGCGGAATTCTTCTTCTTCAAGTAAACCGGAACAAGAACAGGACACAACGAAGCCGCCACGCTTGACCATACGGAAAGAGTGCGTGTTCATTTTAAGATAGGCGTGTTTACCCACAGGAATATCTTTTTTTGATTTGATGAAAGCCGGAGGGTCGGCAATCACAATGTCGTAGTGAGCACTCGCCAGATCCCCCAAGCCCTGAGCCACGTCCATTTCGTGGGCAATCACTTTAGCACCCTCTCGCTCCGCATTTTTTGTGGCTTCAGCCAAAGCGTATTTGGAAACATCCACCAACGAGACCTCAACCTCAAATCCCAGAGACCTGAGACAACGCGCAATCTGCGTAGACCAATGACCAACATAA
Organism: Bdellovibrio sp.; assembly: GCA_039206745.1. Taxonomy (GTDB): domain Bacteria; phylum Bdellovibrionota; class Bdellovibrionia; order Bdellovibrionales; family Bdellovibrionaceae; genus Bdellovibrio. The sequence continues at coordinate 2,098 of JBCECD010000246.1, forward strand.
CAACACAAATCCAAAACTCGAATCTGACGACGCTCCTGAGTCTTGGCCCAGTTTTTAAAAAGCTCCACAGCCAAATGAATATTATGAGTCTGATCTAAAAAGAAACCCGTCTTCTGCCCCTCCTGCAAATCGCAACTCATCTCCACCACACCCTCATCAGCCGCGGCGTTGAGAAGAATCTCCACAGACTTCAGAGACAAACCCTCGACTTCCTTCAAACTGCGTGGCTCCTCAACAACAAGCCCCTCTAACTTGCGAATGTTGACATCATTGCGAATCACAACAGCCGTCCGAGACCAATCAAATTGGGATAAACCCTGCTCACAGGCTGCACCAACTAAAGCTTTAAAAAAAGAATCTGCATTCTTTAATGCCTCATTCATTCCCGCCGTCACCAGCTGTGCCACAAAGACCTGAGCCGTGATGTTATTCTGACGAACAACATAGTAATCCAATACCAAACCTGGCAAATAATCAGACTCACCAAAGACCAAACGAAAACTACCGCGAAAACCTGCTGACTTGCGCACTCTCCACGCCGCCAACACTTTTTCTCGGATAAAATCAAACCCCCAAGGCTCCTGATCCTGAATGTTGAAACTCAAGGCCCGAAAGGCAATCAGCGAATGAGGATTACCATAACCTCGAGCCAAGAACTGCCCCTTCGCATCCTGCAATTCAATGGGGGCACCCGGCGCCAGTCCACGAGGGCTGGCCG
>JBCECD010000247.1:0-2797 GCA_039206745.1 Bdellovibrio sp.
ATCTAAGTCTCAGTGGTCTTTCAAGTCTAGCTTGGGCTACAATGGTGGCTCTTTGCAAAGACCTTTTGATACAATTCGTCCTAACTATCGTGCGTCCGCCACTATGGAGAGTCTATCTACGCTGTCTGGCACTGTAGGTGTAAACTATCGTATTTCTAAAGGTGGGAACTTATCTTTTGGGACAGGAATCAAAATCATGGATCCTCTTCATGGGGACGTAACTAAAGATTTCGAAGATCCACGTGCTAATCGTCAAGGTGCGAAAGTCAGAAGAAATCAAGTCTCCACTCCTTACCTTGATTACAGCCAAGGTTATAGAGCTTTAGGGATGCAAATGATCTCAAGTATTACTTACTCTCACTATACTGAGGAGGACTCTACAGATTATTATAACTTGTTAGGAAACGTATCTCTTAGTCAGACAGTGTTGGCTGATTTGGGAAGCTCTAATTGGCAAGGTGGGGTTTCTTTATCTTATGATAAAGAAATTGTTAAAGGCTCCTTCTCTGTTCCAGGTGACATGCGCTATGATTATGGAATCGGTCTGTTTCCTTTTGCGGAGTACTCCTTCAATGATACATTCTCATTCAGAACAGTATTTGGTTACTTCCAATTTGCGCAGTATGAGGAGCAAGGTGAGTTGATCCAGCTTGAACCTTATCAATCTGTTGGTATCGGTATCTCTGTAACTCGTGATATCTATGTTTATCCAAACATACAATTCACTCCCAAAGATATTCGTGATGACAGAACAAATGTTGCAGTTTCTGCAAATTTGAACTTGTTCTAATTATCTCGGAAAATCGGAAAAGTTTAAAGAAAAGCAACCGAAGAGGTTGCTTTTCTTATTCTAAGTCAGGACTAGTATATTTAAATAGGCATTACCCTCTAAAGAGAGGGGAAGCTATCATCATCCTTCAACTGAGCCTGCCGAACCTGTGGCAATAAGGGCAAAGGATCCACTGGCCCGCGATTCTTGCGAATTTCAAAGTGCAGATGCACTCCGGTTGCGCGTCCTGTGCGACCCATCTCTCCCACGACTTCCCCTTGGCGAACGCGTTGGCCTTCGGCAACAAGAATTTTATCAAAATGAGCGTAAAGAGTGGCCCAGCCATTTCCAGATTCAATCATCACCATCTTGCCATAGCCACGGAACTCTCTGCCGGCATAGATCACCGTGCCGCCTTGAGCAGCTAAGATAGGGGTCCCTTTAGGGGCTGCCAAGTCGATTCCCAAATGAGGGCGCTTCTTGTTAGGCAAAAAGCCTCGAGTCATGCGAGCGCGATCCACAGGCCAGTCAAAATGAAGACTCTCGATATAAGGAGACCGATCAGAAGCCATATCGCGATCCGGAGTTGTTTGATTTGAAGGGGCGGTATTGCCTGGAGCAAAGTACTGCCGAGAAAGGGGCGTATGAAAAGTACTGCAAGAGCCAAGAACTCCCACAGACAACATGCATCCTGCAATTTTTGCGAGCTGATTCCATCCTGGTGTCATGCTTTGAGTATACTCAATAACCTATGAATCCCAAAGGAAAATATGGAATAAACTCGCCCTAAAATTGGCTGCAAAATTGTCCTAATACAAAGGGAACTGCTTGCACAACTGTTGAACTTCTCCATGAATTTTTGCCTTTAAAGCACTGTCTTCAGGAGAGTTTAAAATCTGAGCAATCCACTTACCAATATGTCGCATTTCTGCCACACCCATACCTCGGGTAGTGAGGGCTGGAGTGCCAATACGAATTCCACTTGTAACAAAGGGAGAGCGCTTCTCATTTGGAACAGTGTTTTTATTCACGGTGATGCCGGCTTCGTCCAAAGCATGCTCGGCCACTTTTCCAGTAATCTCACGAGTGCTTAAATCCAATAACAGCAAATGATTATCTGTGCCGCCAGTCACCAGTTGTACATCTTGAGATAGCAGCTCTTCAGCCAAGGCCTTTGCGTTTTGCACAACCTGCTCACTGTACTTTTTAAACTCGGGCTGCAAAGCCTCACCAAAGGCCACAGCTTTACCAGCAATCACGTGCTCCAAAGGTCCCCCCTGAATACCAGGGAAGATGCGTGAGTTCATAATCTTGGCTTTCTCTTCGGAATTAGTGAGGATCATCCCACCGCGCGGTCCCCGTAAAGTTTTATGCGTTGTCGTGGTGATATAATCCGCATAAGGAACCGGAGAAGGATGGTGTCCAGTTGCGACCAGTCCGGCAAAGTGGGCCATATCCACTAACAATTGAGCTCCCACCTCATCTGCAATCTCTTTGAATTTAGCAAAGTCCAAAGTGCGCGGGTAGGCGCTATATCCTGCAATGATTAATTTGGGTTGAGTCTCACGTGCTGTATGCAAAATTGTATCGTAGTTCAGGCGTCCTGTCTCGGGATCTAATTTGTAAGAGGCCGCTTGAAAAAGTAATCCTGAAAAGTTCACCGGAGACCCGTGCGTGAGATGTCCACCGTGAGATAAATCCATCCCCAGAATGGTGTCACCCGATTTACAAGTTGCCAGATACACGGCCATATTAGCCTGGGAACCGGAGTGCGGTTGAACATTGGCGTATTGCACGCCAAAAAGTTTTTTGGCCCGTTCAATAGCTAGAGATTCTACAGTGTCGACATTCACGCAGCCACCATAATATCTTTTTCCAGGATAACCTTCGGCGTACTTGTTCGTCAGAATAGAACCCTGTGCTTCAAGCACAGCGCGGGAAACTATGTTTTCGGAGGCGATGAGCTCGATCTCGGCGGACTGCCTGCCAAGTTCGCGACCGATCGCCTGTGCGATCAAGGGGTCGGCA
>JBCECD010000248.1:0-927 GCA_039206745.1 Bdellovibrio sp.
ATGAAGGCAGAGGATTTTGACTCTGTTATCAATACCAATTTACGTGGAACCTTTTTAGTTACGAAGGCTTTCACCAAATCCATGATGAAAGCTCGCAAGGGTTCTATTGTGAACATCACTTCGGTGGTGGGAGAAAATGGGAACGCTGGGCAGGCCAATTATGCGGCATCGAAGGCCGGAACTGTGGCGTTCGCAAAGTCTGTGGCCCAGGAATTAGCTTCCCGCAATGTGCGTGTGAATTGTGTTGCCCCTGGCTTTATCGCGACAGAGATGACCGATGTCCTGTCTGAGGAAGTAAAAACAAAACTATCTGAGCGCATTCCTTTGCAGAAAATTGGCGAAGGTTGGGATGTTGCGCAGGCGGTGCGCTTTTTGTTAAGTGACGAGTCCAAATACATCACGGGTCATACCTTGGATGTAAATGGCGGAATGCATATGAATTAGTGAATTGAAGTTTATAAGTAAAGATGAAAACTATTGAGGAGGACACATGGCAATTCATCCAAAAGTAAAAGATATCATTGTAGAACAATTGGGCGTAGATCCAGATAAAGTGAAAGCGGAAGCTTCTTTTATCGACGATTTGGGTGCAGACAGTCTCGATATCGTTGAACTTGTGATGGCAATGGAAGAGGAATTCGACATTGAAATTCCTGATGAAGATGCTGAAAAATTAAAAACAGTTCAAGACGTAGCTTCTTACCTTGAGAAAAAAGGGAAAGCTTAGTTCTTATGACCTCCCGATTTGAACGTCCAGCCAAACCACAAAGACGTGTTGTTGTCACCGGCTTAGGCGCGGTCACTCCCCTCGGTTTAAACGCCGAGGACAGTTGGCAGGCCGCTTTGCGCGGGCAATCTGGTATTGCTAAAATAACCAGATTTGACACCACGGGCTTTGATGTGACTTTTGCCGGTGAAGTGAAAGGC
>JBCECD010000248.1:937-2726 GCA_039206745.1 Bdellovibrio sp.
CTTTAATGCTGATCAGTACATCGATAAAAAAGAGCAGAAGAAGATGGACGAATTCATTCACTATGCGATCGCCGCTTCGAAAATGGCTGTGGAAATGGCCGGTCTCGAGTTAACGGATTCGGTGAAAGACGATATGGGAGTCATCATCGGAGTTGGCATTGGCGGTCTTACCAACCTCCAAGAGACTTCGATCAAGCTGAAGGAAAGAGGTCCAGGGCGCATCAGTCCTTTCTTCATTCCTTCGGTCATCACCAACTTAGCAGCAGGTCAGGTGTCGATTGCTTTAGGACTTAAAGGTCCTAACTACTCGGTCACATCAGCTTGTGCTTCGGGTGTGCATTCGATCGGCGATGCTGTTCGTTACATTCGCGACGGCTCTAACGATGTGATGTTAGCTGGTGGTTCTGAGAGCACAATTTGTGGACTGGCAGTGGGTGGTTTTGCAGCGATGCGCGCCCTTTCCACTCGCAATGACGCTCCAGAAAAAGCGAGCCGCCCCTGGGACAAGGACCGCGATGGTTTTGTCTTGGGTGAAGGTTCTGCGATGTTAGTTTTGGAATCCTTGGAGCACGCTATTAAGCGAGGCGCTCAAATTCTGTGTGAGGTCACTGGTTATGGAGTGACTTCCGACGCTTATCACATGACATCTCCAGCTCCAGAAGGAGAAGGTGGATATCGTGCGATGGTGAAAGCCTTGGGAGATTCAGGCCTGAAGGCTTCCGATATTCAATATGTGAATGCCCATGGCACAAGCACTCCGATGGGTGATGGACTTGAGTCTTTGGCGATCAAGCGCTTGATGGGCGATCACGCTCAAAAAGTTTGGGTTTCCAGCACAAAGTCCATGACAGGTCACACTTTGGGGGCAGCTGGGGCTATTGAGTCTGTATTCTGTATCTTGGCGATCCGCGATCAAAAAGTTCCGCCAACAATCAACTTAGAGAATCCAAGTGAAGACTGTGATTTGGATTATGTTCCTCATAAAATGCGTGAAGGAAAGATTGATAACGTCATCAATAACAGCTTTGGCTTCGGTGGCACGAATGCCAGCATGATTTTCTCAAAATACAAGGAATAGGTGTCAGATGCGGATATATGTGGGTTGCGATCACGCTGGGTTGGATTTAAAACTTAAAGTGATGGCAGCCTTCCCCGAGATTCAATGGGAGGATCAGGGAACTTTTTCGCCTGACTCTGTTGATTACCCTGATTATGCCGATAAAGTCTGCCAAGCTCTGACTCAAGTAGAACAAGAAAATAAATCTAAAGGACTCGTTGATTCTTTAAAAGGATCAGCTTTAGGAGTTCTTATCTGCGGCTCAGGCCAGGGCATGGCCATTCGAGCCAATCGTTATCCCCTGGTGCGCGCGGCTCTTTGTTGGAATGAAGACGTGGCTGCTTTATCGAGAGAACACAATAACTCCAATATATTATGTTTCGGAGCGAGATTTATCGCTCCCGACCTGGCCATCAAGATGATCCGCGCCTATTTATCAACAGCCTTTGCCGGCGGACGCCATCAACAACGCGTGGAAAAACTCTCCGGCGACACTGGTTGTTGAGACTTTACCAACAGTTCTTCTTCAAGGGATACTTTCGCGCAAGCAAGGAGAGTATCAATGCATTCAACATCGCGGCCTTTATCTGAAGTCGATTCTGAAGTCTTTCAAGCCATTCAAAAGGAATCTGAGAGGCAACAATACGGGCTGGAGATGATTGCTTCTGAGAACTACACTTCGCGCGCGGTGATGGAAGCCTCCGGCGTCTTGAAGGATGTGCCCTACAAGAT
>JBCECD010000249.1:0-2719 GCA_039206745.1 Bdellovibrio sp.
CTCCACTCCCCTCGGAGCCATTCGTGCTGTCAGCGAAAAATTGCAAGGGGACTTCGCCGTTCTGCACATTGATGCTCATGCTGACTTAAGAAAAGCTTATCAAGGCTTCAAACAGTCTCATGCCTCAATCATGTACAATGTGATGACAGATCCTCTGAAACCGAAAAAACTTGTCCAAGTGGGCATCCGTGATTTCTGTGAAGAAGAATATGAATTCAGCGAATCACGCCAAGACATCAAGACTTTCTATGATCTGGAGTTAAAACGTCGACTCCTCAAGGGCGAAACTTGGGAGAAGGTCTGCCAAGATATCATTAAAGAACTGCCACAAAATGTTTATATCTCGTTTGATATCGACGGCCTTGATCCTGCATTCTGCCCTCATACCGGCACGCCTGTTCCGGGTGGCCTGAGTGTGGACCAAGTGTTTTTCCTGTTCCGGGAATTGCATCAATCAGGACGCAAAATTGTAGCCTTCGATCTGAACGAGGTTTCAACTGGTGGCCTGAGTGAAGAAGAAGTGGAATGGGATGGCAACGTTGGCGCCCGCATTCTCTACAAAATGTGCGGCTGGTTGGTGAAAAGTCATGCTTAAGATTTACGAATACGCCAAGTGCTCCACTTGCGTGAAGGCGCTGAAATTTCTCGACGCGAAGAAAGTGGCTTACACAAAATTGCCTATTGCCGATCAGGCTCCATCTCAGACAGAGCTGAAATCCATGTTGGCTGCTTTAAAAAAAGACGGCGGTGGCCTTAAAAATCTTTTTAACACCTCCGGCGTTTTATACCGCGAGATGAAAATAAGTGAAAAGCTTGCGACGATGTCAGAGGCAGAAGCTTTGAAGCTGTTGTCGCAGAATGGGAAGCTGGTGAAGCGTCCCTTTGTAATCAGCCCCGACATTCATCTAGTGGGATTCAAAGAAGATCAGTGGAAAAAGGTTTTTTAAAAGCTCGCCAGCTCCCGTCTCAGACCGGCTCTTGCTGTCTGGTACGACGAATGCTAGGCTATTTCTCTAACCAGCGGAGATTTGCTGATGAAGTCGATTCAATTCGAAACTAAAGTAGAAAATCCTCACTTTGAGGGGGTTTTCGACGTCGCACCCACCGAGTTACAAGATGTACGACGGGATGTCGTGCTGATTGACGTACGCGAACCCGAAGAGTTTGTCGGTGAACTGGGCCATATCGCCGGAGCCCAACTCATCCCTTTAAACACATTACCCGAACAATTATCCACTTTACCCCAAGATCAAGCCGTGGTTTTCATTTGCCGCAGCGGAAATCGCTCGGCAAAAGCCGCCGCCTTCGCCCTGATGAATGGTTGGAGCCAAGTCTACAACCTTCAAGGCGGAATGATCCTTTGGAACAACCTCACACTTCCTATTGAAAGATAAAATATGCCTGGAAAAGTTTTTGTAAACAGAACTCTGAATCTTAAAAAGATTCGCTATATCGGTGTCGACATGGATCACACCCTCGTTCGCTACAACAGCGAAAATTTCGAACGCCTTTCCCACACCACAATGATTCAAAAGTTGGTGAAAAGGGGCTACCCCGAAACTTTGCGCAAGCTGACCTTCGACTACAACTATGCCATTCGCGGTCTCGTTATCGATCGTAAAATGGGCAACCTGTTAAAGCTCAATCGCTATACTGCGATTCGTGCCAGCTATCATGGCCTGAAGCCTTTGGACTTCAAAAGTCATCAGAAGCTTTATAAGTCCACATACATTGACCTGAGCAACTCGGACTATTTAGCGGTCGACACTTCTTTTTCTATTTCCCTGGCGAATTTGATCGCGCAAATCGTGGAACTCAAGGACACGGATTTAACGAATAAGTATCCTGAATATTCACAGATTGCGGATGACGTTCTCGATGCGTTGGACGAGGCTCATCGCGACGGATCTCTAAAAGAAGAGGTGAAAAAAAATCTGGATCACTTCATCATCAAAGACCCCGAGCTGGTAGCAGGCCTGGAAAAATACCGCCGTCATGGCAAAAAGATTTTTGTCCTGACCAACTCTGACTTCCACTACACCAAATTGCTGCTCGACTATGCTGTACAGCCGTTCTTAAAAGAAGCCAAATCATGGCATGAACTCTTTGAGTTTGTGATCACCTTTGCCTCCAAACCCAAGTTCTTCTACGAGAGTCAGAAATATCTTCGTGTGAATCCTCTCGATGGCACCATGACAAATATGGAAGGCAAACTCACTCCGGGTATTTATCAAGGGGGAAATGCTAAAAAGTTCACAGCGGATTTAGATCTGGCTGGAGATGACATCCTTTATATTGGGGATCATATCTATGGCGACATTCTGCGCTTGAAAAAAGATTGCAACTGGCGAACTGCCATGGTGATCGAAGAGTTGGACGAAGAAGTAAGTAATAATAAAACAGCAGAGCCTCTCATCCAGGAGATTGAAACTCTGATGCACAAGAAAGAACCTCTCGAAGACGAACTCACCGAGCTGATGACTTTGCGAATTGAGAAAGTGGTTCCCGTGAATGAAACTCAAATTGAGACCCTGCAAAAAGGGATTTCTGAGATTGATGCGCAGATCAGCCAACTGATCAAGAAACAGCAATCAATGTACAACGCAAACTGGGGTCAGCTGATGAGAGCCGGAAACGAAGAAAGTTATTTTGCTTATCAGTTGGATCGTTACGCTTGCGTGTATATGGAAAAATTAGGGGATTTGCTGGAGCTCTCCCC
>JBCECD010000250.1:0-2689 GCA_039206745.1 Bdellovibrio sp.
GCTCTCCGCCTTTGAGGTTCCACACAAAGGTCGAGGCGATTCCGTTTTCCACAAATTTAAAAAGAAGTCGGAAGCCATTTTTTATGCGGTCATCTGAGGCAATGGAATAAGCACGCAAAACAGGCTTCGCCTCACCCTGAGGGACATTGAGCATCACGAACTGACCAGCTTTGAAGATAAACTCATTCGGAGCTTCTGTGGTGATCACCAATTCTCGCACCAAAGGAGTGTGATCGATGATTTGAGAAACGCGCATGTGGTAAACAGTTCGCAGTGAAGACATAGAGCTCCTTAGAGTTGAATCTCTTCATAATCCGAAAATGGTAACCAGTCCAATATTTTAGCTTGTTTGCACTGTATGTCTTCAATAAACTGATCGCACAGAGTGTATGCAACACAGGGATGGATAAATATGGTGCGGCAACTAGTGGTATTATTGCTTTTTTCAATGCAAGTTTGGGCTCAGAACCCCCCGGCGGAGTCGGGAGGACAAGACGAGGCGGAGGCTGTGCACGGTCCTCACCGTTCCCTATTTGGCAGCGTTGCCAACAAAGAATTTAATAAACCTCTGTATTTTGATCAGCTGGATAAAGGCGTTTTGCTGCCCCCTTTGGAGCTTGAGTATGATTTACAAAGCTCACAGGGCAAAGAACTGAAGTTAGGGCCGCTGGTCCTCAACAGTCAGACAGTGTCGTTCTCCTTGGTCTCTCTGGCGAAATTGCATCCTACTGTAAAGACCTTTCCCGTCGTCAATCCCAATAAAATGAGTCTGTTGATCTCGTGGCCGCAGCAGCTTTTAAATCACGGTGTTGTGGAGATGATCTCGCGCACGGGAACTGTTCTGTGGAGTTCCTCTTTTTCGGCTCATGAAAGAGCTCAATGGCAGACAGATTGGGAGCGTTGGCGCCAAGAGAGTTTGCAAGCAGGCGTGCCAGCACAGGATTTACGGGCCGGAGTTATGACGTCGCAATATGGAATTGAAGATGTCGAAGCCGCGAAGTTACCGATTAAAGATTTAAAAGAGTCGTTCCGTTTTTGCATCACGCAAGTGGAGGGTCGGCACTCTACCAAAATTTGCTCGCAACGCTATGGAATTCGCACCTCTCCGAACGGTTATGTGATGGGACGGGTTCGTGGCGATGCTGTTGCACCTCGAGTGCTGTTGCAAAATGAAGAGGCTCCCTTGAAAGGGGCCGCTTCAGTTTCCGCAGATATGCCTGTGGCATTTTATGCGGAGACAACCACAGGGGAGTCCTATGAGTTTGTCGTCGTTCCGAACAAACTGGAGTTGATGGACATCGCTGATACCAGCAACCCTAAATACCTGCGTATTGTCGCCTATGGCATGCAGCCTTTGGGGCGCTCGTCTTTGCTCAATCCTGATCAGTACAGCAGTTTCACCAAATTGATTGGTTTTGAGGCCACCATTGGCGATCCGAGAAAGTTTTGGGCGGCGTCCATTGCTAAATCAGATCCTAAAATTTATCTGCCAGGAAAAGGCGGCGGTCTTTTCCGTCAGAGACTGGAGCTTTCGGAGATTCCTCGCGCTCAGGCCCGGGTTTTTCTTAATCATCGCACGCCGACAGGAACTTACAGTGACAGCATCTGGTTGGAAGGGCGCAAACGCCCCCAAGCTCATGTGAAGTCAGAACAGTATTCTGTGAAGGTTGACGAAAAGGAGCCGTCTCTTTTTGGCTGGGATTTCCGAGCTGAGGAGAGGGGAAAAATCAATCGCTCCTATTTGAATGTGGAGATGAATGGCAAGACTTATTCTTCCTACTATGAGTTGTATAAAGGATTTCCTCGTGAGCTTTCGGGCCGTTTTTCGGCGGTTCAAGCTTCCAGTGATTTTATTGTGATGGGAGAGGTGGCCTACAATCATTGGTTCGAGGATCTTTTTGGCTGGAGTCAGTATTGGCTGTCTCGTCAGCGTTGGGGTTTGAGTGCGAAGTACTTCCAGTCTTTCAATGAGTTGACGGTGAACTCTGCTGGCTCCACGGCTCCTTTGAATGTGCTGACTGTGGATTTGAAGTACCGGGCTCAGCCAGGTCTGTGGGGACGAGACGAGTCTTTGGGAGCGTTGGTTTCTTATCAGAACGTATCCTTTGATGAGATGCGAGCGCCGATGTTGGGTGTGGGGGCTTTCTGGGCTCGCTCTATGCCGAAGGTCTTTGATGATTTCTTCAACTTAGCTCCTTTTATGCGCTATCCGAAATGGGTGGATATGGAGTTCATTTATTATGTGAACTCCATGAGCTCCGATGTGACTTTGAATTCTTCCATGTCTTTGAACTTCCATGGAAAGGTTTATTGGTCAGATCGCTATTTTGGGGAGGCGGGCTTCGGTGTGAAACGCTATGGTTTCTCTGACTCGTCCCTCAATCAGAAAGCAGAGTTGAATACTTTTTATGGAACGGTTGGTTTAGGGCTTAATTTCTAAAAAGCTCTTCTTGCTGCAAAAGGCAGACTTGGGCGAGGTGGAGGTGTTGCTCTGGCCTCGTCGTCTTGTCATCCAGTTAAATTAAACCTCTTAGGAATTACTTGGCAGTCACGCGCTCCCCTCGGGAGAGACTCTGTCTTCCATAGTGTTTCTACATAGTGTCTCGAAAGATTTTTCCGACTCCTCCCATGTTTCCCTGTAAAAAATTTACCATTCAGTGCGATGAAGTCTCTCATTGCCTTTTAAAAT
>JBCECD010000251.1:0-2682 GCA_039206745.1 Bdellovibrio sp.
GATCAAGGGCGATACTGGCGGTTTCTTTATGCAGCCAGACGTTAACGCGGATATCCGGCGCATCGCGATCAACATTTGGACGCGGCAGATTTTTCCGCGTGAAAGCATCGACGATCGCGTCTTTCACTTTCATCGCGACAAAGCGTTGATCCCGCATCTTGGATTCACTGACGCTGGCATCAATAGAAATAGTCTGATTGGGCTTGATGTATTTAGTAAAATCATGACGGCGGATTTGCGCGTACAGCTCTTCAGGTTGATAAGCTGGAAAATCCAAAATAGGCTTCAGAATCCGGCTGGCCATGCGCGAATACAGGTTGGCTTTATAACAGCCTTCCCAATTACTTTCGAAGAACACACCACCAATATATTTATCAGTTACTTTGAGACCCAACTCTTTTAATTCTGTTTCGAGTGGGTCAACGAGTCCACGAGCTGTGGAGGCAAAAAATTCAGGCATAGGCTTTCCTTTCAGTTGTTCAGAAAGCCCGATCCCTCAACGCCGAACTTTCTCTATACTTCGCGATATTGCGGTCCCCCGCCCCCTTCTGGAACGGTCCATTCGATGTTTTCGAATGGACATTTGATATCACAAGTTTTGCAATGAATACAGTTCGTATAGTTAATTTGTAAGTCCTTCTTACCCGCCTCAACCGCAGACGGCACCATTTCGTAAACACTGGCTGGACAGAAGTGATTACAGGGTGATTTATACTGCGGCTCACATACCGTGCGACAAATGTCGCCATTTTTCAACAAAAGGTGGTTTGGCGAATCCTCATCATGCATGGTTCCGGTCAAATAAACACTGGAGAGCTTATCGAAGAAGAGCTGCCCATCAGGCTTCGGCAATTGATTCTCGTCGTGATCCAAACCATACGGACCCCAGATATCGACCACTTTTTCAGTGGTGTGTGCATCAGTATGAGCTATAGCCATTGGATCTTCCAAACCCCGTCCACCGGTCATTTCCTGCAAAGCGATCAAAGGCATACCCGCCGCCACACCTTTGCTGAGAGCTTGGTGGAAGTTGCGCACGCGATAGAGCTCTGATTTCACATAGCCTGCCTCAATTTTTTTGGCATAGGACTGAGTCACGGCCTCAGAGAATTCTCCTCCCTGTAGCAACCCCTCGACAACGGCCTCAGCCGCCTGCATTCCCGACTTCATGGCCAGGTGAATGCCCTTCAGCTTTTGCACATCCACCATACTAGCTGAATCACCGCAGACCATAAAACCATCACCATACAGTTTCGGCATGGAGTACCAGCCTCCCGCAGGCAGAGTCTTACCACCATAGGCCACAACCTTACCGCCTTTGAGCATGTTCTGCATAAACGGATGAGTTTTGAGTTTTTGCAACTCCCGGTGTGGATCCAAGAGAGGGTCATGAGTATCTAAGTAGGCAACAAGACCCACAATGATTTTATCTTCCGGCAATGTGTAGATGAAGGTGCCCCCGATGGACTTAGACAGAGGATATCCCATCGTATGAATCACTTGCCCCGCCTCAACAGTTCCTGGAGGCATTTGAATGATTTCCTTCACACCCTCTTCAAAAACTTCTGGATTTTTCCCTGCGCGAAGGTTCAATTTCTTTTCCACTTGCCTGAACAGAGAGCCACGAGTTCCCTCTGCAAAAATCACCACTTTGGATTTTAAAATCAAACCCGGCTCAAAGTTCGCCTTAGGTTGACCCGTTTTATCACGGCCCTTATCGCCCGTTCTCACACCGACGATTTTTTGGCCCTCATACAGAGCTTCCACTGCCGCGAAACCCGGGAAAATATTGATCCCCTTTTCCTCACACTTCGTCGCAAGCCACCGATTGAGCTTACTCAAGGAAACAATGTAATTTCCTTCGTTATGAAAGGGCGGAGGCGTCACAGGAAGTTTAAACGAGAAGTCCGCGCCTAGATAATAAACGGCGTCTTTTTTTACTTCTGCATCCAAAGGGCAGCCTTCTTCTTTGTAATTCGGAACTAGTTCCGCCAAAGCTTTCGGATTTAATACGGCGCCGGAAAAACTGTGAGCTCCGACTTCGGACGCTTTTTCCAAAACAACGATCATTTGTTCAGGAATTGGACTGCCCGTTTTGCGACCAGCCGCTATATCTTCGTTGTGTTGTTGAATTTGACTTTGTACATGCAGAGCGCAGGACAGTCCGGCAGAACCACCGCCAACAATGAGGACATCGACGTCCATTGTTTCGCGGGTTACACCTTCTGGCAAATCATTGTATTGTGTCGACATGGTTTTTCTCTCCGTTACTCTTCTATCTTCTACTCTTCAGTCGCTTCTTCTTTAATTTCCGCCTGAGGGGCGACTTTTCTAATCGGCGTGGTCAGTTGATTTTGCACGCGCAGATCTTCTTCATCACGTCCCCCGGGATAAAGCCGCTTCTTCGCTCTTTGTGCGATGGCGGCCTCTTTCGCCTCGTCATAGGCCGGCGCCTCACTGAGCTCTTGAGCTCCGACAAGACTTCCAATCACAAAGGATACCAATAGGATGAGTGAAGCAAACCGGTTCATAACCGCCCTCCGCATTTTCATTTCATTTGCAAATAGTGCCGGAATTCTATGGGTTAGGCAACAGGAACACGACGATGATACTTCATGGGAATTTGCTGACGAACCTTTTCGATCCGCTCCCATTGCAGCTTTGTCACGGCGACTTCAGGGC
>JBCECD010000252.1:0-2643 GCA_039206745.1 Bdellovibrio sp.
CCGCAGCAGCGACTGGTCCGGCGAATAGACGGAGAGCGGCGCGCCTTCCACGGATGAAGAAGTGCTGTTAGGGTTGGAACATCCTATTGCAAAATTGGTTTTGCAGTGGCGGGAGCTTTCTAAGTTAAAATCGACTTATGTTGATGCTCTTCCCGGTATGATCAGCACAAAGGATGAGCGTGTTCACACCAGTTTCAATCAGGCTTTGACGACGACGGGCCGTCTTTCGAGCACGCAGCCGAATTTGCAGAATATTCCGATTCGCACGGCGCGCGGACAGCAGGTGCGCAAAGCTTTTATTGCCGCTCCTCGGATGAAATTATTGTCTGTGGACTATTCGCAAATCGAACTCCGCATTTTGGCCCATATTTCGGAAGATCCGAATCTGTGCAAGGCTTTCGCGGAAGATCTGGACATCCATGCGGCCACGGCAGCTGAGATTTACAATGTTCCTTTGTCCGAGGTGACGTCCGATCTGCGGCGTTCGGCGAAGGCTGTGAATTTCGGAATTGCCTATGGTCAGGGCGCCTTTGGTTTGGCGGAAAATCTGGGCATCTCGCGTTCGGAAGCCAAAGATATCATCGATCGGTATTTTGCGCGCTTTCAGAATGTGCGAGACTATATCGAAGGGACCATCAAGCAGGCTCACGAAAAAGGTTATGTGGAAACTTTGTTCGGGCGTCGTCGGTATATTGATGAATTGAATTCAAAAAACGTGGCGATGCGCAAATTCGGTGAACGGGCGGCGATCAATGCTCCTATTCAGGGAACCGCGAGTGACTTGGTTAAAAAAGCCATGATCGAAGTGTTTGAAAAAGTGCCTTTGCGTATGTTGTTGCAGGTGCATGACGAATTGATCTTTGAGGAGACCGAGGAAAATTTATTAAAGCATGCGCCGCAATTGGTGACGATTCTGGAGGGTGTGGTGCCTCTCAAAGTGCCGCTCAAGGTGAACTATGCCATTGGCGACAACTGGGATGAGGCCCACTGATTTAAACTATTCGAGATGAACCCGTTGTGGAGCCCCTTTGTCACAGCGACCTGTAAAGGCGTGATTCACAGCGCGTTCTTTGGGAGCCATCTCAAAGAAGCGGCGTAAACCTGGCACGTTTTCATCAATCATTTTCTTCATCTGATTTTCAGAGGGAGAGTGAGAGTTGCCCATTTCAAAAAGCAGAGACCAGATCCCATGCTTCCAATAAGCATAGTCTTCAAAGGCTCCATCCGCAGCGTAAAGAAGCTCTTTGGAGTTGCCAATCGTATAGCCACTTTCTACGACGGAAGCTTTAGACAAGCTGATAAAAGTGCTGTCGTATTCCGTTTTTGTATCGGAAGTGGAAAAACCCCAGGGATAAAGCACCGCCGGCCAATAGGTGTGCAAAGTTGCTGAGTTGACGATCTGAGCTTTTTCCAAGAATTCTGCTAAAGCTTTCGTGGCTTTGGAGCGATGGGAGGTTCCCGAAACGCAAGGTCCTGGATAATCGCGATTTTGATCGACGCTGCCTTGGCTGGTGCGCTCATAGCGATTGCGGTTATTATAACCAGAGATATTTAAAACCGGCACCACATAGACAGTATGACCTGAAATCGGATTGCGTGCAAAAGATTCAGCTGCACCGAGAGCCACTGCCGTTGAGCCGTACTCATTGCCATGATGAGTGGCAACGATCAAGTCGGCGACTTCGCCTTCGCCGATTTTCAAGGCGGTGATCATCTGTCCTGAATCAGACAGGCCCAACTCGATAACCTGGGTGGTGGTTGGATTTTCCTGAGAGATCCTTTTCAGAACATCGACAACTTGGGTGTAGGAACTCGGAGGGGCGGCTTTTGTAAATAAAAAGAGAGAAAATATCATTTCAAGCATGAGATCAGGCTCGAGCCAATTTGACATGAAGTCAAATTCTAGTTTTCTCAAATATCACTAGATTGAGCCAGATCAAGGTTGAGGTCTGTGGGGAGCTCTTTTAAAACTCGGTCTCCCATCCAACAACGCGACCGGCTTCAAAATAGACGAAGCGGGTCTCTTTGCGATAGCCCTCAGGAGTTGAAACATACTTTTGATATTTCCAGCGCTCATTTTTATAAAGAGGGTTGCCGGAAACCTCCACGGACATCGGATCGCCCCAGGATTTTCTGACGTAGTCCTGTGGCATGCCCTTGGCGATATCCTGGGTATCAATGAGATTCTTCATTTCCTCTTCTGGTGCTCGGGCGCGACTCCAGATATTGCGGCTGTTGATCCATTGCTGACGGCCTTCGATAGAAGGGATGGAGAGGAACTCCACCTTCTCTTGATCATCACTCAACCAGGGGAGAACTTTGGAATACTGCTCGCGCTCTTTTTTTGAGCCCAATTGCCGTTCCAGCTCGCGCACTTTTTGGCGGGCGCGGATGTCGTCGAAATCGCCGGCATTTAGATTTTTTGGGTCTTTTCCCAGCTCGTAGGCGGTTTGTTCTGTGGCGCGATCGGGATTGGCGCCTCGGGAGTAAGAGCGGTCTGAAAAGGCGCTCTCCTTGTAGCCACTTTCTGCGGATCGTTGTGGTAGAGCGCAGCCTGCGACGAAAAACAACACAAATGCGGCAGCGAGATTTCGCTGTTTTGAAAATAAGGCAGTCAATAAAGTCATGAGTCCAATTCCCTCT
>JBCECD010000253.1:0-2599 GCA_039206745.1 Bdellovibrio sp.
TTCTGGCACAGCTAAGCTCCTTGCCAAAATTTCGACGATCTCACTTTTCTTGACGGGCTTCACCGCATAGGAATCGCAACCTGAACTGAGGGCTCTCTGTAGATCTTCAATAACCGCTGTCGCTGTCAAAGCGATGATCGGTGTGTGGGCCTGATCTCTTTCCTCTTCAATATGGCGGATGAACTCTGTGGCTTTGTAGCCGGTCATAATCGGCATCTGCATATCCATAAAAATCAAATCAAAGGGAGATTCTTTAAATTTATCCACGGCCTCTTGTCCGTTGGTTGCTTCAATGCATTCAAAGGGCAGATCTTTGAGGTAGTGAATCATCAAGACACGGTTGTCTTCGGAGTCGTCCACCAGCAAAACGCGAAAGCGCGACTGCACTTTGTTGAAATTCCAGGAGTGAGCGGGGGCGCTTTTCTTCTCCTGTGCAGAGCCCAGATCTGGTTTGTGTGGCAGGATGATTGTGAAGGTGGTGCCGCGGCCAGAAAGGCTTTTCATCTGCATATAGCCACCCATGATCTCCACCAGATTTTTGGAGATCACAAGTCCCAGCCCGGTCCCGCCATATTTGCGGTTGATACCAGGGTCGGCTTGAAAGAAGGGTGAAAAGAGTTGTCCTTGTTTGTCGCGAGGAATGCCGATGCCGGTGTCTTGCACTTCAATAAGTAACTTCTGTCCATCATCTTTGCGCAGGCGAACATTCACAGAGACGGTGCCTTCGGTGGTGAATTTCAAGGCATTGCCAATCAAATTGAACAGCACCTGACGCAGACGAGTGGGATCTCCCCATTGAAAGGCGGGAACTTCATTAGACATGTTTAAAATAAATTGCAGCCCTTTCTCCTCCGCCTTGATTTGCAGAATTTCGAAGACGCTGCGGATGGTGGTGTGCAAATTGTAGCTGACATTTTCAATGCTCAACGCTTTGGCTTCGATCTTGGAAAAATCCAGAAGATCGTTGATCAGTGCCTTGAGGTTTTCACCCGCGTGACTGAAGAGGGAGATATATCTTTCTTGATCTTTTGAAAGTTGAGTCTCTTTTAACAGCTCCAGCATTCCGAGTACGGAATTCAAAGGAGTGCGGATCTCATGACTCATGCGCGCCAGAAAATCCGATTTGGCTTGGGAGGCTTCTTCCGCTTGTTCTTTGGCGACTTTCAGTTGTCCTTCGGTTTCCTTCAGCCTAAAAACTTTTTCGGTGAGTGATGAGACAGCAGATCCCGCAACCAGAGCGCAAAAAGAAAGAGTTAAAAGTGTTGCCGGAGTTTGAATTGTCAACGGATCATCAGCCCAAGGCAGATGCATCAATTTCGGCAAGGCTACGGTGAGAGTCATGATCCAGGTATTTAAAATCAAAGAGGCGTAGAGGCCATACCAGGCCGAAGCGAGTAAAAGCAGGATACCATAGATATACCAGGTCTGCGAAAGGGGCAGAGACACGCCCATCACCATCAGGCCTCCCAGAACTGCCACGCCCATAAGTTTTTCTTTGTGAGAAATGGCGCTCCACTGTAAAGGGGGCAGAGAGTTGTGAGCGAAGGACGAAAGATTTTTCTTATAGAGCCAGGGAGACGCCAGAATGAGAATAGGCAGTCCGACAAAGGTGGCTCCGGTGAGATCTCCCACCGTTCCTACGAGAGAGGTCCAAAAAAAAGAGGAGCGATCAATGACGCCGGTGACGACATAAAGAGCCTGAGCCAGCAGGGCGCAAAAGACCGACGGAATCACCAGACCGTAAATACAGAACAGGCTGATATTCATCGGATTGGGATGCCAATTCGGCATGTCTTTAAAGCGTTCACGTACCAGCACCCATGCCAGGAACACCTGAAGAGTTTCAGGAAAGGCATACAGGGGATAGAGCCAGGGATGCGGTAAATTCAAAAGAGCTGCCGCCAAGAGACCATTGAGGTAGACCGGAACGAGAACTCGCGGCCCCCACCACAGAGCCATGATGGTTCCGAGATTGACGGGGAAATAGATCCAATACAAACCTTCAGGGGTTGTAAAAGGAAGGCTGGCCAGAGTCGCTACAACCAGAGCCGCCAGAGGCAGGAGCCAAGTCCACCAGGGAAAATTATTTTTTGTCATGGGCTGAGTTTAAAGAACTCCGCGCTGACTTTCTAAAGACGATTGTGCTTTTTGCTAAAGGTCATGATCAGGATGCGACCTTGATCTTGAAGAGCACGGAGTACATTGCTTTCAACATGTCAGGATCGTAACGCCCGGCCAGTTTCTCTTTCATCATTGTCACCGCATCGATAGGAGCCAGAGGGACATTGTAGGATCTCTGTGTGGTCATCGCATCGTAGGTGTCTGTGATCGCGACAATGCGTGCGAAGGGGTGAATCTCTTCGGCGATCAACTGTTGAGGATAGCCGTTGCCGGCCCAGGACTCATGGTGCTCAAAGCATGCGGCTTTGATGGCATCGCTGATGTTGGGATGATTATTGAGAATGACCAGCCCGTACTGCGGGTGCATTTTCATCTGTTCCCACTCAGCGTCGGTCAGACCGCCTTTTTTGCAGAGGATATCCAGGCTGACGTTGCGTTTGCCGACGTCGTGGAAAAGAGCGCCCACGCCGAGTTCTTC
>JBCECD010000254.1:0-2565 GCA_039206745.1 Bdellovibrio sp.
GTAGTATGGAGGGTACAGGTGAAAACTTTCATCTCGGCGATGATCGCTTTCATTCTCTTGGGAACAGCGACTGGCTTTGCCAAAACAAGAACAGTCCGTAAAGTCCAAGAAGTAAATTTTGGTGACATGAACCTCAAGGGTACGATTCGTAATCCTGACGGTGCCTACCTTGTGCAAAAAAGAGGGATTAAATTTATGCCTCTTTACGATGTGCAAAAGGATATGGATGGCCGTATCCGCGAATCCGCTCTGTATTTGAATAATTAGTTTTATTAGAGGTGCTTATGCTCACGTTAATTGTACGCCAGTCCCTGAAAAATGGGGCCGTTAAAACCTGGAAACTTCGCTCCGCGAATCTACACACTTTCGGTTCATCCCGTCTGGCGGATGTGATCTCTATTTCACCAGATACCAAAGGTATTCAAGGTCTCTTTGAATTCCGTGACGGCAATTGGTGGTATGTCGACCTCGACCTCAATACAAGCGCCTTGGGAACAACCTCCCCTGCTCTCTGTTTGAACGAAGAAAGAACCGTGGAGTTGCCAGATGGCACTCTGAAACTGACTCCCGTTGAAAAGAAAGAAGATCTCTATCTGCGCCTCGAGGGAGCCCGCTCCGAAGCCTTGGAGTCAGGCAAAAAGTTCCAGCTCTATATCGTTCGCCAGAATAATAAAGTTCTGGAAACAAAAGTTTTACCTTTAAAAAAGAAATTCAGACCGCAAATCGCGCATCCTCCCGTGAGCATTGCCTGCACTCCCAGTGAGGAATGGCAACGCCAGATGGTGGGCTCTTTAGAGATTTCACAAAAAACAGTCTCTTTGGAAAATGCCGCGAAATGGGCTCACATCTCTGCCGATCAATTGGTCGATGCGGAGTCTAAGCGAGGTGCTTACATCGTTCTCGGTGCCGCTCTGTTTTTATTCACAGTGGGCATGTTTGCGCCTAAAACGCAAACCACGGAAACTCTCGCAGCTCCACCTAAAGTGGCTCAGAAAATCATTGTGAAAACAGAACTCAAACCCAAACGCAAAAAAGCAGAAAATGCCGTTCCTAAAGTGGCGCAAGAAGCCGCTCCAGCGGCAGGACCTAAAGTCGAAGCACCGCCGGCAAGTGGTGGTGGCCGTGTCGCCAATATGATGAAATCTATTTCGGGTGGCCGTATTTCTCAGTTGATCGGAAAAGTTTCAGCTCAGGCTGCGAAAAGCGGCAATGTCGTCATTGCTAATGGTGTAAAAGCCGGCAGCGGTCCTTCTGGCCGTGCCTTGGCGGCCGTGGGCAATATGGAAAAATCAGGTCGTGACTGGGGTAGCGAAGGCACTGGACAAGGTGTCGTGATCTCCACTGCAGGTCGTGGTGGTGGCAACAGCGCTTCCGGCATGGGTGGCCTGGCTGCCGGTGGCACCGGCTCCGCAGGTGTTGGTTTGATTGAAGAAGAAACAGAAATCACAGGAGGGCTGGACCGCGAAATCATCGCTCAATATATCAAGTCGAAACTGGGACAGATCTTATATTGTTATGAACGCCAACTCAGCGCCAATCCCGATCTCTTCGGGAAGGTGGCCGTGAAGTTCACAATCGGTCCGTCTGGTGACGTCGAACAACAACTCATTGGTGATACAACACTGAAAAACGCAACCGTCGAAGGATGTATATTGAATAGGGTTGCCGCATGGAGATTCCCCGCTCCGCAAGGGGGCACTCGCGTGCTTGTGACATATCCCTTTTTATTCAAGAGTACAAACTAAGACAAGAGGTAAAGAATCATGTTAAAGAAAGCAATCTTAGTAATCATCCTGACAGCTTCTCAAGCAATGGCGCAACAACAGCAGCCTGCTGCGAACAACAAACCCGCTGAGGCACAACAGCCGCAACGTGGCAGTGACAAGCTGGATATCAAAAAACTGGAACAAAAATATTGGGCCGCCAAAGATGATGATTTTAGTGTCGTGCAAAATCGTCGTTATGTGAAAGACGACCGCTTTTATCTCACTCTTTCCGCTGGTATTCCTTTTAATGATCCTTACAGCACAGGAACTTTGTTAGGAGCAAGCCTTGGCTACTTCTTTAATGAGCGCTGGGGGTTGGAAGTGAATTACAACTCGGCGGACCTGCGTGACAATGATGCCGTCAACCAGTTTGAAAGTACATATAAAGTGGTACCCAATCACAACGTGATGAAGTCCTCTTACTTTCTTTCCGGTATCTGGGTTCCTTTCTACGCGAAAATGAGCGTGATTGACAAAGCTATTATCTACTTCGATATGGGGCTTTCCGTGGGTGTGGGTAATCTGGACTATGAGATCACGCAGTACGAGGGAAACCTTGCAAAAAACACCATGGCTTATAAAATGGGTATTTTCCAACAGATCTTTTTCTCCGAGCATTTTGCAATCCGCGCGGATCTCATCAACACCTGGTCTACACAGGATAAAATGAGATTCTATGCTCCCAATACAACTACACCAGGAGGTCAGCTCACAGGCTCTTCTCCTCGCGATCTGGGAGCGGAAACAATCAACGACACCTCGTTGATGATAGGAATAACTTATTGGCACTAGTTTCTCC
>JBCECD010000255.1:0-2512 GCA_039206745.1 Bdellovibrio sp.
GAAAATGACTTTGCTTGAGAAAAAAGTGGAACTGAACGTTTCTCAAGATGTCATTAAGTGGCTAATGAAAAAGGGCTATGACAAGGTTTACGGAGCGCGTCCTTTGGCTCGTTGCGTGGACGAAAATCTTAAGAAAGCCTTGGTGGACGAACTTCTTTTCGGCCGTCTGGTTGACGGTGGACGCGTAAGTGTTGAACTCGAAAAGGATTTGCTCAAGTTCCATTTTAGCACCACCCCCACTGGCGGCAGCGGTCAAAAAAATCAAAAACAACCTGTCACAACGTGATGGCATTGACATTCCTTTTAGAGTTATCATTATTAATGGTGACTCTAGAAGGAGTGCATAAATGGCATTTTTGAAACGTATTGGTTTATTTGTTCTTACGAACGTCCTTGTGATCGTCACGATCGGGATTGTTTGGTCTATCGTCAGCCGCTTCCTGGGCATGGCGGGACTTAACTCTTACATTCCGTTCCTGATGGCCTTCTGTGCCGTTTGGGGTATGGGTGGCGCTTTTATCTCCCTCTTCATGTCCAAATGGATGGCGAAGATGTTCCATGGTGTGAAAATCATTGAACCCACCAATCCCAATCCTGAATTGCGCGCCTTGGTGAATAAAGTGCACGAATTCGCTCGTCGCGCTCAATTGCCAAAAATGCCGGAAGTCGGTATTTACGAATCTGCTGACATCAACGCTTTCGCAACAGGCCCTTCGAAAAAGAATTCTCTGGTGGCTGTCTCTTCAGGACTTTTGCAGAGAATGAATGAAAAAGAATTGGATGGAGTCTTGGCTCACGAAGTGGCACATATTGCTAATGGCGACATGGTGACCATGACCTTGATTCAAGGTATTGTGAATGCGTTTGCTATGTTCTTCTCTCGCATCTTGGCAAATCTGGTCGCCTCCAATGTGGAAGAGAGATACCGCGAGATCGTGCGTTTTGCCGTGACGATTTTAGGCGATATCGCCTTCACTCTGCTGGGATCTCTGGTGGTCAACTACTTCTCTCGACGTCGTGAATTCAGAGCGGATGCCGGCGGAGCTCGCTATGCGTCCCGCGACAGCATGATTGCCGCTCTACAAAAGTTGCGTTCTGTCTATGAATTGCCCATTCCTCCTGAAGAGGGTGCCACAGCCACACTGATGATCTCCAATCGGGACAAAGGGGGCTTCACAAAATTACTGATGACCCATCCTCCTTTGGAAGTGCGCATCGAAGCCTTGCAAAGAGGCCGTATCTAAAGTCCAAATCTCACAGCGCCGTCTGAAGTGATAAAAAACCTTTCTTCAACGGCGCAAGTCGGGTTGTTCTTTTTCTCAAAAAGGCGTAACCTTTAAAAGTTATGCCTAAGTTTTTTGTAGCAATCTCATTTTTATCTGTTCTCATGGGCTGCGCGTCGACTTCACGTCAGGATACGCAGCTTGAAAAGCGTCTCACACCGCCGCTTTCTTCTTTTTTAAATAAATGGAAAAAAGTTTCTGTGACAGAGTTGGAGCAACTTTCTGTCGGCAGTAAGGAAGACAATATTCGCTGGTGGAAGACATACACTCTCGCGATGAAATACAAAATAGATCCTCTCACGCAGACTCGCGCTTGTGAAAGCTTTAAAGGATTGGCTCAGGAGATGGAATTTCCCCTGCATGAGGTGGCTCTTCTGCGCGCCTATGAAAGCTGTCCACAAAAAGAAGTGCTTCCAGAAATTCCCGCAACAGCTCCGTGGTATCGCGATCTCGTCGCTGACATTAAGTTAAAAGAAGCTTTGGAAACAGAGACTCCTCAAGATGACATCACCGCTTTTATTGAAAAGGCCCGCCTTGAAAATAATAAAAAGAATAAAGAGGAATTTTACAAAAAAGCTCTCGCCGAAGCCGAAAAAAACCATTTGCAAGAAGAGATTTCGCGCATTCAGGAGTTGCTCTATAAAAACTCACCTCGCCTCCATCCCAACCCCGCATTCACTGATTTGACTTTTGTCGCTGGCGACTATCGTTTTCACCGCCAGTTTGAAGCCGCTTTAGAAACTTATAAAAAGATTCTGCAATCCAAGCAGGCTTCGATAGAGGATCAATTCCAAGCCCTGAAGAATGTTCGCCAGACCTACAAGGTCGCGCAGCGCCGGGATGAGTATATTCATGCCACAGCGGATCTTGTGAATTGGGCGAAAAAACAATTTCAAAAAAACAAAAAGGATAAGAAAGCCGTCGCTCGCTATCACGATGCTCAAGTTCTTTTTGCCCGCACCCTATGGACAGAGGATCAAACTTCACGTGCGGTGAAGGTTCTCAATGAAACTCATCGCCTCCTCAGAGGGCTTTACCCTATGGATGAAGTGTATTTCACTCTGGGACGCATTGAAGAGGAAAAAGGTAATTTCACCAAAGCTCTGGAGTATTTCGAAGCCAGCTACAAACAACCCATCAGCTACGTCGGCTTAAGAGATAAGATCTCCTGGTTGAAATCTTGGAACTACTACAAGTTGCAAAAGTGGGAAGAGGCTAAAACTAGCTTA
>JBCECD010000256.1:0-2123 GCA_039206745.1 Bdellovibrio sp.
CTCTCATCCCCTAGAAGGGCGCCCTGCCGGGCGCACATATAAAAAAACCCGAGACGCCGTCTCGGGTTTCACACGATTCCTTAACTAAAAAGTGAGAACTCTTTTAGTGTTTCCCTTTTTTTGATTTCTTAGGAGTGTCCTCTGTTTCAGCAGGAGGAGTGTCTTCCAAATGTTCGGCATTTTCAGGGTTGTGGGCATCCAACAGCAATTTACCGATACCATTTGCCGCCAGAATTTTCGCACGCAATTGGGTTTTGTATTCCGGATGCTCTTTCAGGAAAGTCTTCGCCTGATCACGACCTTGCCCCATGCGCTCGCCATTGATAGAGAACCAGGCTCCTGATTTTTCCACCATATTCGCTGTCACAGCCAGATCGAGAAGATCGCCCTCTTCAGAAATACCTTCGCCGTACATCAAGTCGAACTCAACCTTAGTGAAAGGAGGAGCCATTTTATTTTTCACAACTTTGACCGCAGTCCGATTGCCTGTGACATCCTCACCGTTTTTAATCGCGCCCACACGGCGTACATCCAAACGCACAGAAGAATAGAACTTCAAAGCGTTTCCACCGGTGGTCGTCTCAGGATTGCCAAACATCACGCCGATTTTCATACGAATCTGATTGATGAAAATCACCAACGTATTAGAGCGATTGATTGCCGCTGTCAGCTTACGCAAAGCTTGCGACATCAAACGTGCCTGCAAACCCACATGAGAGTCACCCATGTCGCCTTCGATCTCCGCACGCGGAACCAACGCCGCCACTGAGTCGACCACCAATACGTCAATAGCTCCAGAGCGAACCAAAGTTTCCGTGATCTCGAGAGCCTGCTCTCCCGTGTCCGGTTGTGAAATCAAAAGATCTTCTGTGTTCACACCCAATTTACGAGCGTAGTTGATATCCAAAGCATGTTCCGCATCGACGAAGGCTACCACGCCGCCTTTTTTCTGCGCTTGCGCGATGACTGACAAAGCAATCGTCGTTTTACCTGAAGACTCAGGACCGTAAACTTCAACAATACGTCCCTTTGGCAAACCACCAATCCCCAAAGCAATATCCAAGCTCAAAGCCCCCGTGCTGATCGCTTCGACATCTTTTACCAAGCTCTCATTCGCACCCAGGCGCATGATAGAACCTTTGCCGAATTGCTTCTCAATCGTGGAGACCGCTAATTCCAAAGCTTTGTTTTTTTCATTGTTTGCTTTCGTTTCGACAGTAGGACTTGCCATCTGTTTCCCTCTCTTTTTTGCAGTTTATATTCAGGCCTTCGGGGCCCTCTTTTTCCTCTCGAGACACTCTAACAGCCAACTCACAGCAAACTGGACGGATGCCTGTTGAATGGTTTTTCGGTCCCCCGAAAAGAATTCTTTTCGGGATTCTTCAAAATCCATTCCAGCAATGGCGAAGCATACAGTGCCCACAGGCTTTCCGGGTGTTCCACCACTCGGACCTGCAATGCCGGTAATCGCCACCGACCAATCGGTTTTCAGCTGTCGACGCACTCCGTGCGCCATTTGACGAGCGACGCTCTCGCTCACCGCACCCTCTTGCATGAGAGTGTCTCGACGGACCCCCAGAAGATCCACCTTCGCCTCGTTGGAGTAAGAAACCACAGAGCCTAAATATATGTCGGACACGCCTGCTTGCTCTGTTAGAAAACTAGAAAGCGCTCCTCCAGTACAAGTTTCCGCAATAGGCACTGTGAGTTGTTGGTCGCGAAGGGATCGAATGAGTTCTTGCAGCCTCTCCTGTGTCTTTTCCATCTAAGGTCCCAACACCTGAGAGCCCAACCAATTGGTTTGAGTGTAGAAGGTTTGCATGATGAGACTCGCTATTATCCCCGCGGCCACATCGTCCACCATCACCCCAAGACCTCCTTGGATCTTCTTATCTAAATATCCTATGAATAAAGGCTTTGTGATGTCCAGAACTCTGAAGAGAACAAAGCCAATTAAAATGGCTTGCCACGTCAAAGGTAGCCACACCATCGTAATTAAAAAACCTAAAACTTCATCAATTACGATCTCTTTGTGATCATGACCGCCCTTATCCTGCTCATAAATCTCGCAGGCGGCAATCCCGACCGGGTAGGTCACCATTGTGGTCCGAGCGCGGGGCCAC